>JBIKIW010000054.1:0-7984 GCA_044361365.1 Limisphaerales bacterium
TGATGGAAAAAACACCCTAAACCCTCTAGTTCATCCAGCTTTTAAAAACAATTTTCCCAAAGGTGTTAATGTAGATTATATTTTTCAAAAAGGTTTTGAGGTTATCAACTACCAAGTTCCAGAAATCACCGTTTCTGACCATTTACCCGTGGTTGCGGAGTTGGAGCTAGTCTAGCAAAGTTACTTTTTAGCTCGGTATTTTTCTGGGATTAAAGCGGTTAGTTGGTTTTCAAAATCTTGGAAAGTTAGATTTTCCTCAATAAGTTCAACTTTTTTTATCTGAAACTGGCTTTTAATTTTTGTAGAGCTTAAATCCTCATATATTTTTTTGGCTAAATGATAGGCAAAATTTACTGGCACAGCATTTCCAATCATCTTATAACCATCGGCGATATTTGTGTATTTAAAGATAAAATCATCTGGAAATGTTTGTATTCTGGCACACTCTCGAACACTCAAACGACGGTATAGATTCTCACTTCCAGGCTCAAATATTCTTTTATTTTGTTCTACAAATTTCATTTTTGGAGCTTGTGGGTGAAGTGGTGCGTGTCTGCCTCCAGCTTGAATAGTAAAACTAGGTTCGTCCCAGCTCCTGACACGGTTTCTGGACATATAAATACTTGAAAATCCACCTGTCATGTACTCATGATTTACAAAATATAAGTCTTTTGGATCATTAACTTTGTTGCCTTCTTTAGCAGGTTTTGCTAAACGCAAATCAAAAATTGCATCTTTTAATACAGGTTTATGTTTTTGAGGCTTTGGAAATTCAAACTTCTTGTTTAAGCTTTTATGATAACCAATTACAATCACCCTCAACCTATCTTCAGGAACATCGTAATTATTGGCATTTAAAAGTTTGTAAGAAACTTCATAACCAGCATTTTCAAACTCCTTTATTATATTAGAAAAGGCTTCAGAATGCTTTGGGTGAAGGATACCAGATACATTTTCAGCTAAAAAAAACTTGGGCTGTTTTGCCTTTAAAATACGAATATAATCATAAAAAAGTTGACCTCGCTTGTCTTTAATTCCCCTTCCAGCTCCAGCTTCACTCCAGCTTTGACAAGGTGGACCACCTACGATTCCGTCAACTTCTGGCACATCATCACTTGAGACATCAGTAATGCTTCTTTTATCCAGTTTGGTATGTGGAAAATTAAGCTGAAAAGTCTCCCAAATAACCTTGTCGTATTCGTTTGCCCAAATAACCTCAAAGCCAGCATTTTCAAAGCCTTTATCAAGACCACCAGCACCAGAAAAAAGAGAAGCAATTTTCATATTATTAATTATTTAATAAACAGTGTATTTTTAAAAATTGTCTTTGGTGAGCTTAAAAGTGTAATATCAAACTTCAAAGAAGGCTCTACCCTGGAGCTTGCATTATGTATTCTAAAAGATAAAACCCAATCGTTATCCAAAGTTATAATAATAGTATTTTTTGAATTCTCTTTAAACGACATATCTAGAATTTTTGTTGGCAAAACTATTTCAGGAATTTTATATTTAGATTCTATGTTTCCAAATGAAAGATTTAAAGAATTATTAAAATTGTAGGCATAAATATCTAAACTATTTTTATTTTTTACAACTTTATAAAAATCTTTGTTACCAATGAGGTATTTTACTAAATTCGTAGGTACTTTTTCTAAGTTACTTTTGTAAATTTTTTCTAATTCTTCTATGAATGCTATTAAAATAGGTAAATAAACAGAGGTGTGATAATCTCCAATTTCACTCCATTTTTTTGTGCCATTGCTTTCTTTTTTTATCTTTTTTAAAGAACCAAAAACTAAATTTATTCTATCAAAATATTCTTTAGAAGATTCTATTCCAAGCCATTTTTTACCAAAATCTATATCTGAAGATAATCTTGAATGTTTAACTGCATTATGATTATTTTTAGCAGAAACTCCAATTTCCCATCTTTGCAAAACTCTAATAGCCAAAACATCTCGCACATCACCAGTTTCTCCAGCTCTATCTGGCAAAATTTCCAATTCTAACGTATCATTTTTATCAATTCCATTGGCAAGTCTTGGCTCTAAATCAATCAAAAAATTAACCGCAAAACTGGCATACAATAAAAATTCACTTTTTTGTAATTCTTTAATTTCATTGAAACACTTTTGGGCAATTTGAAAAGAGTTATTTTTAATAATTTCCACATTAGTTTTATCCCTCAATTTTTCTTCAAACTGAACAAGTAATGCATATTCAAAAGATTTTCCGTTGATTGTTTGGTTAAGACTCATAACTTTTTTAAATAAAATTCAAGATTTGAAAAAAGTTGCTTAAATTCCGCTCACTCACCACCAAATCAAAATTGTTCTGTAGGTTTTGTAAATGGGTTTGGTTATTTGTAAATTCTTCATCATCATTATCAGTCGTAACCATCAAAACCTTGATATTTTCAGTGATTTTTTGTTCTTTTAATTTTAGTTTCCAGTATGGAGTTTCGGTAAATCTTTCTCTAAAACTGGTCTTAAAACTTAGAATTGCCAAAACTTGTACTTTGCTATTTTGCTCATCAAATCGGTACAAAATTAAGTCACCATCGGGAATCAGGCTGTATTCTTCATATTGTATTTCAATATTTCTTCTAACCAAAGATAATTTTTCTACCAAGTCACCTTTTTTCAGTTCTTTATCCTCACAAACTTCAAAATCTAGCTCCAATGCCAATTTATCTATTCCAACTTTGATCAGTTTTACCAAAATATCACCAACTTTTGGTCGCCAACTTTGCCTTGCTGAGTTCACAGCTTCCAGTGCGGTTTTGCCAGTTTCAATTAGTTCTTGACTTTTTAACTCGATATATTTTTCCTGATAACTTTTCAAAAATAAATCTATCCCGCCAAGGGCTTTTTGCTCGTTTTGACTTATCATTAACTCAAAGTCTGTAGTTATTTGCTTGATAAAATCATCAGAATTCATAAATTTAAGGTAGTTTATAAAGACTTGTTAAGGTTTTAGACTTTTGGCAAGCCTGGTCACTATTCCACCGTCACACTTTTAGCTAAATTCCTAGGCTTATCAATATCTAAGTTTTTACTTCTAGCAGTTTCGTAGGAAAAAATCTGCATCACAACATTGTTTACAATTGCCTGAACTTCTTGGGTTTGAGCCTTGGCTACAAATATCACGTCTGTCACAGTTTCCCCAATTTTATCATCTCCAATGTTTGCAACTGCAATTACAGGACCACTTCTAGCTAAAATTTCTTGAATGCTGCTAACCTGTTTTTCATACAAATCGTCTTGGTTGCAAATCGCTAAAGTTGGCAGATTTTGGTCTATCATGGCAATTGGACCGTGCTTCAATTCTCCACCACTAAAGGCTTCGGCGTGAATGTAGCTAAGTTCTTTGAGTTTAATAGCACCTTCCCTAGCAATTGGAAAGTTAAACCTTCTACCAAGATAAATAAAGCTCTGACTAGCTGAATATTTTTGGGCAATTTGTTTTATATTATCCCAGTTTTTGATGGTTTCTTCAATATATTTTGGTAATTTTTGAATATCTTCGATAATTTTTTGAGCCTCGCTAAACCCAAGTTTTCCCATTCTACCGAGCAAAACTGCATGCATGAGTAGAATCAAATATTGGCTGGTGGTGGCTTTAGTGCTGGCTACTGAGATTTCTGGCCCAATGTGATTATAGACTCCACTGTCTGTGATACGAGAAATAGTTGAACCAACAGCATTTACAATTCCAGTTACCAAAGCTCCTTTTCGCTTAGCTTCTTGAATTGCTCCGATTGTGTCGGCGGTTTCACCAGATTGGGAAATGTTGATCACCCAAGTATTCTCATCAATCGAATTGTCTTTGTAACGGATTTCGGTGGACATTTCAGCCTTAGCAGTAATCCCAGCTAGTTTTTCGAAATACAATTCACCAAGTTGAGCTGCAAAAAAACTACTCCCAATCCCTACAATTACCACTTTATCAATAGTTCGAAGGCGATCAGAAACGTCCAAAAGCCCTCCAAATTTGATATTCGCTTCATCTAAAATAAGTCTTCCGCGGAAAGAATCTTGAATTACTCTAGGTTGTTCACAGATTTCTTTTGCCATAAAAGTGTCAAAACCTTCCTTACTAGCAGCTTCTTCATCCCAATCAACTTTTTCTAAATTCTTGTTTAAAATCTGATTTTCAAAATTAATAATTTCGTAGTTATTGTCTTTTATATCAACCATTTCGCCATCTTCGAGATAAATTACATCGCGGGTTTTGCTGATAATTGCTGACACATCTGAGGCTAAAATTAACTCCTCTTTCCCTACTCCAAGCACCAAAGGACTTCCTTTTTTCACTCCAATCATTCGGTTAGGTTCGTCACTACAAATCACCGCAATTGCATAAGCTCCAATCACTTTGCGAAGCACCTCCAAAACGGCCTGTTTAAGATCTCCGTGGTAATGTTTGCCAATCATTTTGGTAAGAACCTCGGTATCAGTTTGACTTTCAAAAACTACACCATCAGCCTGCAATTCCTCTTTTAATTCCTTATAATTTTCAATGATTCCATTATGAACTAGCCAAATTTTGCTATCTACTGTGCGATGTGGGTGAGCGTTGGCTACAGTTGGTACTCCGTGAGTTGCCCAGCGAGTGTGTGCGATTCCAACTATACCAGATTCCAAAAGAGGATTTGAGGCAATTGCATTTTCAAGACTCACAATTCTACCCACGGCTTTTTGGCTATAAACCTTATTTTGAGGGGTCAAAACCGCCACTCCAGCCGAGTCATAACCACGATATTCAAGTCTTTTTAGACCACTGATCAGAGTATCCAAAACGGCTTCTTTTTTGCCATAATAGCCAACAATTCCGCACATAAAATGTATTTAATTTAAATAATAAGTCACTCTTTGAGACAAGTTGTCAAACTTAATATCAAACACTTCCATATCAATTAAATACTAAATTTAATAAGAAGAAGAAGAAAACAACGATTTGAGATTTTATCAATTTGATTTATTATTCAACTTTCAGTGTGAGTTTTTCCTTATAAATCTTATATTTAAAACTAAATCTACAGCAAAAACCACCTCGAAAAAATTCATTTGACAGCCCCCCCCTCTCTCTCTTTGCTATGCTACGAGTAACTCAGGAAATTATTTGTACTTTACACCCGAGTTTTGGAGGTTTTGTGAAGAAGTCTAAGTATATTTTTTTGATTTTGTCAGTTTTCTGGTTTAATGATATGGCTCTTGCTCAAAGCAGCAAAGATTTTTATAGTGCCCTAACAAGGGCGTGCTACGCCCGGGCAGAAGAGTTGAAAATCAACAACAGCACCCAATCGTGGGTGTGTCATTACACCCAAACAGGTGGTGTATCGATCATCAAAGTTGACCAAAATGGTCAACAAAAAAGAAAAAATGTAGAAGAAAAACTTGTCAAAGACAACACACCCTACATCGTGAACTACGACCAAACATACGAGTAGGAAGTGTTAGACAACTAGGCGTCTTTAAATAACCTAGATTACACCACCCTTGTAGCAATTTTCGGCTCGGGGTGGTTTTTTTATTACCTTTAGAGAAGCAAATTATTGTTTGAGTAGAAAACTTCACCCTGCTCTTGGATTTCTTTTTTTAGATTTTGATTATCAACCGACTGAAAATCTAGAATATCAATTTTATACAAAATCGGAAGTTTATCTAAACCGTCCGTCAATTGACTAATTTAAAATTTTTACAGACTTTTGATTAACATGAACTCAGAAACGAAAGATAAAGATAAAAAAACACCTCCAACTTCCAACCTAGCAATCGCCGTAGTTGCCGCTGTAATCCTGGTATTTTCAGTCAGTATCAGCCTTTACTTTGCTAAAAACAACCCAACCGCTGAAAGTTCTATAACCGCTACCCCAGCCAAAACCAACACAGTAATTGTGGTTAACCCAAACTCCAATTTAGTCGGAAGCTACCAGGGACTTGGTTGGATCGCCACAAACACAATTCGCTTTGGAAGCATAACTTGCGTTCTCACTGAAAATGGTCAAATCAACTTAAAGACAGGAAAATACGACCTTTCTACCACCAAAAACGACAAGTTAAAAGTTGACGACAGGTTTCCTTCTTTTAGCATGGAAATTCAAGGTAAATACACCGTTGTAGGAGATGTCATGACCATAAATATCGAACAAAAAAATTATTTACTTCTAATCGACGATGCTTCTGTTTCTAAAGATCAGGCAAGCAAGGTACTAGCTCAAATGCAAGCTGCTGGACTAAATTTTTCTGGTTTAGACACCCTACCAAAATCTACCAAACTCAACTTTGTCATAAACAATCGAGGTTTAGACCTAAAACCAATCGCCGATTCGGTTGTTGGGATTGAATTTCAAGGTAGAAAGGTGTAAAATCCTTTGCTTTTAATATATTGTCGTAGAGGAGTCCTCCTGGTCTCCATTTATCCCTTAACCTTTAAAATTGTTATCATTGATTTATAATTCAACCTCAGTCATTTAAAAATTATTATTTGTTCACTATAAATTGAGTTTGATCAGTCCGTAGCGGCGACCTCCGCGTCGCCATTGTTGGATAATGTTAGCTAATAAATTCGTGACTTTAGCTTAATATATCCTTGTAGAGGCGATCACGTATCGCCATTTATCTTTTTTAAGTTTTTTTATCGTTGATTTATAATTTATCCTTAACAATTTATAATTAAAAACATGATTCCCGTCGCCTTGTGCCACATAATTTGATGATGGCGAGACAGGCTCGCCGCTACGTAATTTAACAGCTCCTCGCCACCCCCTCCGTGATCCCCTTCGCTCTCGCGGTATCCCCCGGGTGGGGACTTTATTTGATATTTTAGGGGAAAATCTCGTAGTAGGTTGCTTTCAATCCAAACTTAACAACAAATGGAAGTCGGGAGAGCTCCGCTACAATACTCACGGCGAATTCTTAGAACATCAAATAAAAGAAAGTTTGGTAAAACACTTTATAAACCTTTAAGTCACGACACCTATCTTTAAATCGCAGTACCCAAAATCATTATAGCATAACTCCTTTCTCGATTCGTCATAAATTGCTCGATTGAAAAATGATTATCCACAACTAATTTCACCATTTCCATTTCTGTGTACCAAGAAAATTTATAGACCAAAATTTCATCAAGTTTATTTAGCTCTATTTTAATCTCATGATTTTTGTATTTCATGACAACAGTGGCATCTTTTTCGATTCGCATTTTTCTAGTTTCGGCTAGTTTTGCAGGGTTATAGACATTAATCGCAGTGTCTGGATACAAACCCTTTAGTCCAAACATTTCTAATATCCAAGTACTTCTATGATAGTGGTAGGGATTTGCTTGATATGAGCTAATTTTGCTATCTTCATCAGCTAGGGCATTTCCAATCATTAAAAAGTCATTTTTGGTCATCGACTCTCTAAGCTTTTTGAAAACGTCGCCATCTTTTTTGTAGTTTCCTAGAGTTCCACCCACAAACATCACAAAATTAGCTGTAAAATCGTCTTCTTTTTTATCCAAAAGTAGCTCAGCAAGATTTTCTTTTTCCAAATCAATAATTTTTTGATCGTAGTCCAAATCTGGGAAAATTTTTAAAATATGATCTTTATCAATATCCAACATTCTTTGGCTAATATCCACAGCGGTGTAGCTGATTTCTTTTTTACTTTTTAAAAGCTCTTCAATAATGGGTACAGCTGGCAAACCGTTTCCGCAACCTACATCGATCACATTTATTTTTTTGTATTTGCTAAATTGGCTGATTATTTTTTGCAAGTTTTGAACTGTTAAATTTGACTCTTCGTTTGCAGTGAAACTCGCCATTGTTTCCTTATTATTAACAATGTGCATGTAATTCTGATCCCAAAGATCAGCTCCAATATCAAAATAGGTATATTTGTAGGGAATTTCATGTTTTGAAGTTATGGCAGTATAGATTTCAGCAATTTGCTTCCAATCAAAAATTTCATAAAATCTTGGGTCAACTTTAGTAACAACT
>JBIKIW010000019.1:0-28117 GCA_044361365.1 Limisphaerales bacterium
CTGGTAGCTTATAATCTCACCAACTAGTACATTATTTCCGGTAGAGTCCGCCTGATTGGTACCAGTCAAGTTTTTAGTTAGTAATGGTTCAGAAGTGGTTACAGTAGCAGTATCTTTTTGACTATGATTTGGTACAAAATTAGTTGTGCCATTGTCCGCTCCAGTGTAATAAAAAAAGTCGGCAGTGTTTAGAATATTAGTTTTAGATTGAATGTTTGGAGATACCTGTAGATCATAACTAACCAAGATTATATTTTGCCCACTAGTAGGATTGTATTGAGCTATTGCTCCAGTATTTGAGTCAATATCAACAATCTCAATTCCATTTTGAAGCAGTGGATTTATATCAGTTAAATTAATAGAATTGTAACTTAAAACTGTACCATCCCCACGAGTTAGACACAAGTTTAAACCACCTACAGGCACCACAAAACCGGCAGGTAAATCATCTTTAATTTTTAGATCAAAAGCACCTCTAGGACTAGCCACTTTGTTTTCAATCGTTAAGGCAAAAGTCACCAAATCATTGCCATCAGCACCTGCTAGATCACTATTTATGGGAGTTGTTGCCAGATTCGTAGAATTTATTGTACCTCCAAAACGGTGATTTGCTGTACTGCAGGTAGTCGAACCTGGGGCATCAAACGACACTGGGGATGATACGGTAGGTGTTAAAATAGAATTTGGATTGTTGCTAGTAACTACACCTTTGGTCATTTTTACATCCGGCATCAGCAAAGTTACGGGTACTATAGCATTGGCAACTTGTTCAGTACTAAAAGTGTTTGTAGCCCTAGCCCTAGCTTGATTTACTAGGTTTACTCCGCTGGCAAAGGGTTCGTTGTTGGCTGTGACTGTGAGCAAAATATCAGCAAAAGCACTGCGATTTTGAGGGTCTTGAAAAGCTCCATAATTAAATCGAATTTTATTTTGTGTTGTATCTATTGTTATAGTTGGCACCAATCCTGAAATAGTGCTAAAGGTATCGCTAGGACCAAACTTGGCAGAATTTGCTGGTGGTGCAGAAGTATCAACCGTCGTACCAAAAGTCGTACTAAACTCGTTGGCTTTTAGGGTTGGTAATGGCAGATAGTCATCAATGTAAAAATTTTCTACATCGGCCAGAGTAAGGTTAAAAATAAGCCTGTAGGTTATATTATCACCAGGTCCAATATTTACTGGTCCAAAATTGCCCACTGTTCCATTTATGGCATAAATAGATTTTGCCAAAGAACCTGTGGCTATGTTAAATTGCACTCCACTCCCATCAGCTTCTGAAAATCCAGTAGGCACTAGAGTAGAATTGTTAAGGATGTCTCCAGTTATTGAAACGGTATTTGAGAGGCTGTCACCCATATTCAAACTAGGATCTCCAGTACCAAAGCTATCGGTATAGTTATCATCTATTTTGGCTCTAAATATAATCGTTCCAGTAGCTCCACCGAGATTTGAAGCACAGTTAGAGACTATTACATTTTGCACACACCCACCCAGTATTTTTGTATCTTGACCTCTAATGACGAGTTCATTTGAGATATCAAAATTTATGGTTGTTTGTCCTGTAGCTCCGCCAAATCCAGTGTTACGCAATTGGTTAAAATTTATGTTATTGAGATTTCCAGCAGTTGTCACTCCCGACTCAGTCACACTCAAAGTTGGAGTAAAGCTAGTATCAAAAGACTGACCATCAGATAAAATATCAGTAGAAATCAGGTTTTGAAAGGCAAAATAATCGGAAATCTGAAAATTTAAACTATACTGGATAATATCACCAGGTCTATTGGAACTGTTAGTCAAATTTTGAAAAGATTTTTGAATTGCTATGGATTTTGGATTTAAAGTGTGATCTACTGAAGAAATATCGCTAGAAATTGCAGTTGGAGCATCTCTAGTGTCAACAGGAGTCCAGACTGCCTGACCAGAAGCGTCATCTTGAGAAATTGCATCATCACCAGTGTCGTGGTTGATAATATCAACTGAACTAGCATTTTTATCAGACACAAAATATTCAAAAACCATCTGAGCATCACTGGCCGTAGCGGCTCCAGTAACACTTGGAAATCTTACTTGCAAGACATTGTTTGGAGAATTTGCAGGACTGCCAACTGTAGGAGTTTGCTGGATTGTGCCACCTGCGGGACTACTAGAAATTAGTTGTAAATAGGAAATATTGTTTGGTAGTTTGTCTATAAGATCAAGATTTGCAACCGTTTGCCCAACTCCCAAATCAGCATTTATGGTATATCGGCGTTTAAAATTTGGGCCTGTGGCAGTCTCATTTTCTGGACCGTTATAGCTTTTAGAAACTGTGAATAGTACTGGGTTGATTGTGCTGGATGAAAAACTACTAAGCAGTGTAGGATCAGTGCTAAAATTGTTTAAAGCATCATTTTCCAAATCTAAAACCAGTTCGGTATTGTATTTGTAGCGGAAAATTGTTGTCAGCTTTTTGACTCAGAAGAGCTGTAAAATCAATATCGGTAGGCGACTGTTCAGGTACAAACGATCCAAATGGCAGAGCTACAACCACTAGAGTATTGCCAGGAGTTCCGCAGACTATCAGATTTTGCCCGCTTGTATCTACAGCTAAGGGGTGGCTGACCGGAGTTTGCCCGGCACCACAACCTGTACCAGTTTCAGGGAAAACCAACTTTGTCATAGTCAGATTTTGCCCTAAATAACTAGCAGAATTTAACGTTATTCCGTCATCTTCATTTGCTATTCCAGCTCCATCAGCACCAATTGTTGGCTCAATCAAATCAATAAATGGAGAATACCCCTCGCTACTACCGGAATTAGTAATAGTAAGGGTAAAATTGAAATTATTTCCGATACTTACAGCTGCAGGGATATTACCCGAGATTCCAGGCACACCAGATGCATTGGCAGTTTCTTTGAACTTATCCATGACAAAAAAATTCACAAACAGTGTAGCAATCAAAAAAACGATCAGTACAGCGGCAACTTTAAGTTTGCGGTTATACCTAAAATCGTATAAATAATCTAGCCGTTTTCTTTTGTGAAGCGGTTTATAACGACTGCTATATGGGCTTGTGTTGTGGGTTTTTTCAAAATTGCCTCCCAACGTGATCTGATCCGTGTATTTTTCTCTAATATATGCATCAAAAGAATTCGCAACTTGCTGTGAAGTCAAAAAATCGGATTTTTTTGAGAAATATCAGCTACTTTTTCGGATAAAATTTCATTTTTAAACTCCTCTCTTTCATTCTTTTTTAACTCTACCACCGTTTTGAATCTTGGGTAAAACGAGTGCAATACCAAGCAAAATCATACCCAGCCCGATCAATATCCAAGGATCTATAGAGTTATAAAAAGACTCTGCAATCATATTTGTTTGTTTTTATCTTTATCACTTTTGGTTTTTGTTGTGATCTTAAAAGCGACATATTCTAGGCTACAAATTGGCGACTGTCAATGATTCATTCAGATTATAGATAGTGTTTTAAAAAGCATTAAATTCGAGGTCATTGACAGAATTTGGACGACTAAAAAGAGTTAGATTAAATTTAAATCTAGTTGTTTTGTATGTCATCACCAAAAATCGCTACCCGCCGTGCATATGGAGAAGCTTTAGTAAAATTAGGAGAAAAAAACCAGAATGTTGTGGTGCTTGATGCGGAGACCAGCAATTCTACTTTCGCCGAACTTTTCAAAAATGCTTACCCAGATAGGTTTATCGAAAGCTATATTGCCGAGCAAAATATGGTGAGCATGGCACTTGGGCTTTCCAAGCGAGGAAGAATCCCTTTTGTTTCCACTTTTGCGGCGTTTTTTACTCGTGCTGCAGATCAGATTAGAATGAGTCAATATTCTCATGGAAATGTGAAATTTGTGGGTTCTCACGCGGGAGTTTCGATTGGGGAAGATGGAGCTAGTCAGATGGCTTTGGAGGATTTGTCTTTGTTTAGAGCGATTTTGGATTCGGTGGTTTTTTACCCTTCAGACTCTGTTTCTACCGAAAAATTAGTCATGCTGATGGCTAAACATGAGGGAATTAGCTATATGCGAACCACCAGAGCAGACACTGATGTTTTGTATTCAAACGATGAAACTTTTAGGATTGGCGGTAGTAAAACTTTGTGTGAATCTGATAAAGATGAAGTTACTTTGATTGCAGCGGGAATTACTTTACACGAGAGCTTAGCAGCTAAAGAAATTTTGGAAAAAGATGGAATTTTAGCTAGAGTAATTGATCTTTATTGTGTTAAACCTGTTGATAAAGAAGCTATTTCTAAGGCATCTAAAGAGACTAAAGCTATAATTGTGATCGAGGATCACTTTCAAGAAGGTGGATTATACGAAGCGGTTGTAAGTAGTGGAGCGAATGTTGATTTTGAAAATGGAAAAGCAACTCCAATTCATTCACTAGCAGTACGAAAGATGCCTCACAGTGGTAAACCTCAAGAGCTTTTGGAATATGAAGAAATTGATCGCAAGGCTATTGTGGCTAAGGTTAGGCAGATTTTGGGGGAATAAGTCGTATCTTAAATTTTTGATTATGCAGTCAAAGATGCCAACAAATTAACCACATGCAAGCAACCTGATAATTTAAGCGATGTTGTAGCAGACTTGAAATTAACAATAAAACATGCTATACAGTCTCTGTATAGCAAAAGAAACTTATTATTTCGCCAAGCCAGCAAAAATAGAACAAATCAATCTAATCAAGAGCTTAATTAAAAATCATTTTGGAAATCATAACTATGGAGATATAGCAATTAACAAACTAAGAGTTTTTAAGCGAGATTTGGTTCAGGAGGTTATGGTTTGGATGTATAAAGATTTAATCGCTGACTCTGGGGATAAAGATATAATTGGAGATGTAGAATCTAAGCAAAAAATTATAAATCTTAAAAAATTGGCTTTAAATCTATTTGGCGACGATGGATTTCTTGATCAATCAGTTTATCCCTATCACGAGCTTGTTACACCAGGTCACCCCAGATACACAGAATTAAAAAAAGCAATGATCAGTCGCAGTGGAACTTATGACAAATTTTTCAATCCTAACCCACCAATAATAGATAACTTTAGAAGAAATAATGAAGATAGGCCGTATCCGTTAAGCCCTTTTGCTATTATCGAACACCCTTTATACGAACACGGAATATGGCCTCAGATGATGTTGTTTAATCTTCCTAAGGTAACATTTGCACTTGATGAAGAAATTGCCAGTATGGCTAAAGATCTAGAAGGGATAATTTTTATCATGAACTTGAAAGAATCTGATGAGAAAAAAGAATTCTTTGATATGAATATTGCCGCCCTAAGACAGAAATATAGCTATAGTTTATTACTAACCAAAATTTTTGATTTGGCATCTGATTTGTTTTATCATGGTTATATTCCTGTAGAAAGAAAAGAGAGGTATCATACTAGTCGAGCAGAAAAGTTTTTACCTTTACTATATCCAGAAATTTATAATTCAGATAAGCAGAAAACGGAACGTATAATCAACCCAAATACCATATTTAGAGTCTATCATGTTATAACGCCTGAATACAAAAGCCGTGTTCTAAGTATATACCGAAGGCAAATAGTAGAGATCAATCAACTTCTTGAAGGGTATGATGATCAAAGATAAAAAAGGTTTGTTTCTCAATGCCAAAGGTTGCTTTAGGTGGGCTGAATTAGGCTAGTTTTAATGATTTTGAGAATTATACTAGAGAAGTAGTTAAGGCTAGATAAATGCTAGTAATTGAGGTGCAATCAGGTAAAAGTAAGTTCAATTTTGGTGTGTAAATGTCGAGTACTTTCCCCACTGTGGGGTGACTGAGCGGTAGCGAAGGCGGGGGGTGAGGAGTTTGAACGAAGTGAAAACGGGGCTATAGCTATTTTTGTAATTTATTAGAAAAGCACCGCAAACGATGGACAAATAAATTTGTCCGCTACGGGTACAGCCAAACTCATTAAATTTTTACTTAATCTAGTTTGAGTTTATAATGCAGTTATACATTTTGATGAGGGTTTGGGAGATTTGTGTATTGGAATTGGTTATTTAAGGTTCTTGGTAAATGCTTTGACAATACTTAGTAATTTTATTTTACTTAGTTTAATTTTGTAACTAATGTTAATTTATCGTAAATATGTCTGTCACCCAAATCCACAATTTAAAAGAATTTGAAAATTTTATGAAGTCCGAGAAAGGATATTTTGTAATCGATTTTTATGCTGATTGGTGCGGGCCTTGCAAAATTATGGCTCCGATTTTCCAGGAAATTAGCGAGGACTCAGTTTTTGAGGGGAAAGTAAGATTTCTAAAAATTAATCGTGATGAAAATCGTGATTTGGTGGCCAAATATGGGTTTAATATTCCTACAATTCCAAGGTTTTTCTTGATAGAATCTAATGAGACTGAATTTAGTAATGCCAACATTTTGCTGGAGCTTGGAGGAAGTCAAGGGCATGATACTATGATTGACCAAATTACAAACAAACTTAACCTTTCAAAAATTCAACATATGTCTGAAAATTCACACAACAACGCCAAAAAATCTCATAAAGTAGCCATCATTGGTTCGGGTCCAAGCGGACTTACGGCTGCCATTTATACTTCTCGGGCAGAGCTTGATACCACTGTTTATACAGGTATTCAACCCGGCGGTCAGCTAACTACCACTACCGAAATCGAAAATTTCCCAGGTGCTTGGAGCAAAGAAACCAAACAAGGAATGATGGGTCCAGATTTGATGGAACTGGTTCAAAAACAGGCCGAACATTTTGGAGCAAAGGTGGTTTTTGACGAAGTACGAGGAATTGAAGTTGATAAAACTCAAAAAGAAGGTCAATTTAAGCTAATTTTGGGAGGAAAAGAAGAAAATTTTGATGCTGTGATTATTGCTTCAGGTGCTTCAGCTAAATATTTAGGAATTTCTGGTGAAGAAAAATTTGTGGGTAAAGGTTATCATAGTTGTGCAACTTGCGATGGGTTCTTTTATAGAGGGAGAACAATTGCGGTAGCTGGAGGTGGAGATTCGGCAATGGAGGAGGCAAACTTTTTGACTAAATTTGCTGATAAAGTCTATTTAATCCACAGAAGAGAAGAATTTAGAGCTAGCAAAATCATGCTTGAAAGAGCTAAAAATAATCCTAAAATTGAGTTTATTTTGAATAAAAAAATTGTAGATTTTGTTGGAACTGAGGAGGTTAAAGGCGTAAAACTAGAAGATACCAAAACTGGAGAAAAATCAGAAATGGCTTTGGATGCAGTCTTTGTAGCTATCGGACACACCCCAAATACTGGATTTGTGAAAGGAAAATTGGATATGAATGATGTTGGTTATTTGGTTCCGCAATCTCAAAGACCACCAGAAGATCGTACTAGTAAATATTTGACCATGAGTAGTGTTGATGGGATTTTTGTAGCTGGAGATGTGGAAGATCAGATTTATAGACAGGCTATAACTGCGGCAGGACAAGGCTGCAAAGCTGCTATTGATGCGGAAAAGTGGCTTGAAGATAGGGGAGAATAGGAGCTAATTAATAATGAACAAATAATAGTTAATAATTATAAATTGTTAATGATAAATTATAAATTAAACTTTTGTAGAGGCGAATTTTAATTCGCCATTGTTATATTGAATCGCGGTTTTCTTTTGGTAGAGGTGGTGCAAAGTTCTTGGGTTTAAATCCCAATTACGATGAAATTGGTGACCAGTGAGCAGAAAACGCATCAAACTGATCAGGAAACTTAAAACTTCTTATTCCAAGTGTAGCAAAAACCAATAATTGATGCTAAAAAAAATGGACCAATCACAAAGATAACTGGGATAAAGTATCCGTTCATCAACCTTTGTAGAAGGTCGAATAAGATTACTCCAAAACCCACCATTGCAGCGAGGAAAAACCACACGAACTGGTTCGTCATATAATAAAATCTCCCAAGAAAATTCAGTTTCCAACTAATCTTATAGCATACTCTCTCTCTCTCTTTTTACAAGTAGTATTTTTAGCATAAAATAAGCGTTAATTGATAGCTCAAATTTTTCGGTTGGAGGTGTTGATTAAAGTCCCCACCCGGGGGAAACCGACAGAACGAAGTGGTTGGCGGAGGGGTGTGGGGAAGTCGCCGTCAAATTACCGTAGGGGAATGCCTCTGGCTTCCCTCATCAAATTACATGGAATCAGGCGACGGGAATCAGGTTTTTAATTATAAATGGTTAAGGATAAATTATAAAATAACCAATATATTGAATTTTCAATCAATGATAACAATTTTAAAGATTAAAGGAAAAATGGAGACCAGGGGGTCTCCTCTACAACGATACATTAAATTAAGTCACAAAATTATTATCCAACAATGGCGACACGGAGGTCGCCGCTACAAAATCTATGTGCGGGGTTTTGACGTGCGAGCTTTGACAAAATGTAGGTTTGGAGGGTTTAGTTTTATTAAAATCTAATTTATGGCACAAAATATTATTGAAAAAATTTGGGACGAGCATGTGGTCTTGCAAAACGAAGGTCATCCGGCAATTTTGGGTATCGATTTACAGCTTACGCATGAGGTTACTTCGCCACAAGGATTTGAGATGCTTCGAAACAAAAATTTAAAAGTAAAATTTCCTGGTAAGCATTTAGCAACCCTCGATCACGCCATTCCAACCACCAAAGATCGCCATATTATCAAAGATCCAACTGCCAAAAAACAGGTTCAGAGTCTTCGTCAAAATGTGAGTGATTTTGGGGTTCCGATTTTTGATTATGGTTCTGGACATCAGGGAATTGTGCATGTAATTGGGCCAGAACTTGGAATTACTCAACCTGGAATGACTATAGTTTGTGGGGATTCTCATACTTCAACTCACGGAGCTTTTGGAGCTTTGGCATTTGGAGTTGGGTCAACTGAGGTTGGTTTTGTACTTGCTACGGGTTGCCTTTTGCAGCAAAAACCTAAAACTATGAAGGTCGAATTTAGAGGAAATTTTCAGTCCGGAGTATTTAGTAAAGATGCTATTTTGAGGCTAATTTCGGTAATTGGAGTAGGCGGAGCGACTGGTTATATTATTGAATTTACTGGAGAAGCGATCCGAAACATGAGTATGGAAGCTAGAATGAGTGTGTGCAATATGAGCATTGAGTGTGGAGCTAGGGCAGGTTTGGTTAGCCCAGATGAGGTTACTTTTGATTATTTAAAGGGCAGAAAATACGCTCCAAAAACTGAGGATTGGCAAACAGCTGTGGATTATTGGAAATCTTTAGCTAGCGATGAAGGTTGTAATTACGACAAAGAAGTTGTGATTGATGTTGCAAATCTTAAACCGATGGTGACTTGGGGGGTTGACCCTAGCCAAGGTGTGGAAATTGATCGAGCAGTGCCAGCCCTTTCTCAAATTCCCGAAGATCAGCACAAAAATTACCACCAGGCTTTAGCTTATACCGGATTTTTACCAGAAGATAAATTGATCGGAACACCGGTTCAGTTCGTATTTTTGGGGTCTTGCACGAATGCCCGAATGGAGGATTTGGAAATTGCTAGCAGTATTTTGTACCCCGAAAAACCTTTTAGAATCAAGAATATTGTCCTAGATCTAGGTGGGGTTTTGTTTCATGGTCGGTACGAATTTTTGACTAAAATTACAGGGTTGAACATCAAGGAAGCTGAAAAAACGTACTTTTCTTCTAAGCTAGACACTCACGAGGTCGAATTTTGGCAAGAAATCGCTAGAGAATTTAATTTAACTCAAAATCCTGAAGAGTTATTAGAAGATTCCAAAAAGCATGGAAATACACTTAGAGCTGATATTTTGGAATTTGTGACGAAGCATCAAGGTGAGTTTGATTTTTATTATCTTACCAACACAACCCCTGAAAAACTTGAGAGATTTAAGCAAAATCCAGTTTATAAGCTATTTAAAAACGGTATGGCAGATTGTGAAGTTGGTTTAAGTAAACCTGATCCTGAGATTTTTAAACTCCTTTTACAAAAGTTTGACCTTGAACCTGAAAAAACCTTGTTTGTGGATGATTTTTCACAAAATGCTGAAGCTGCTAATAAAATGGGAATGGTTGGGATTTATTACGAGCCTTCAATTTCTGATTTTGCTGATTTAATAAACAAAAATACCTATCAGATTGAGGCGTCAAAAGTTCGTAAAATTGCTCCAAATATTACCATGTATGTGGTGCCAGGCTCGGAAGATGTCAAAAAAATCGCTGAGGAAAATGGTTTGGATAAAATTTTTATGGCTAGCGGTGCTGATTGGCGAATGCCGGGTTGTAGCATGTGTTTGGGCATGAATGAAGACAAAGTTCCCGCCAAAGCTCACTGCCTTTCTACTTCCAACCGCAACTTTATGAACCGCCAGGGACCAGGAGCGATTACTCACCTTGCAAGCCCTGCCACAGCTGCTGCCACTGCAATCGCCGGGAAAATCGCTGATCCTAGGGGGTATTTTGTAGCTTAGCCTAAAAATATTAGTTGACTAAAGCGAAAGATTTTCACTAGTTTAAGAATAATCAATCAAATTGGTGAACTTTTAACTTAATTTGTTAGGGTTTGGGGGAAGATTTTGATTAAATGTGTTTTATTTTTATATTATTATGGAAAATCTCAAAAAATTACTACAAGTTTTAGGGTTTCTACTTAAAGAAGGTGAATTAAATATATGGTCAAAAACTTATCCAAATCACAACGACTACGAAATTTGTATAAAATTAAAGGATGTTTTAAAAGATTCTCAAATTGATTGGGGTGATAAAATCGTAGTTCAAAGAACAACAACATCAAATTTTAGCCAAGAAGAAACTTTGGTGGTTTTAGAATGTGTCAATAGACTTTTAGAAATAGGCTATAAACCACAAGACATAATCTTAGAAGATAGTTGGAAGCTTGGACACAAAGGAAAAGGTTTTTTAGATATTTCTGTAAAAAAAGAAGGTCAAACTTTTTTGATGATCGAGTGTAAGACTTGGGGCAAGGAATATGATAAAGAATTAAATAATTTACACAAAGACGGTGGACAGCTTTTAAGCTATTTTCAGCAAGATAAATCAGCTCAATATTTGGTGCTTTACACTTCAAGATTTGTAACTGGTAAAATTGAACCTAAAAATGACATAATTGTAATTGAGCAAAGTTATAGAGAAACTAATAATCTTAAAGATTTGTTTGAAAGGTGGAATAAGTTTACCAAAACTAGCGGTATTTTTGACTCTTGGGTAAAAGCTTATAATTTTGAAAGCAAGGCACTGACAACCAACCAGTTAAAGCCAATAACACAAGGAGATAGCAGCTTTATATTTCACAGGTTTTTAGAAATTCTTCGTCATAATACAGTTTCGGATAAACCTAATGCATTCAATAAAATCTTTACTTTATTTTTATGTAAAATTAAGGACGAGGATCGTTTGCCGTATGAAGAATTGCATTTTCAATGGAAAGAAGGTGAAGATAATCATATAAAATTTCAAACCAGATTGTCAGACTTGTACAAATCAGCAATGAGTGAGTTTTTGGAAAAAGAAATTACCGATTTGTCTGATGACGATTTCGAATCAAAATTTGGAACACTGAAACAAGAAATCAAAGATCAGCTTAAAGCTGAATTTATCAAACTTAGATTACAAAAAAACAATGAATTTGCTATCAAAGATGTTTTTGACCAAGAAACTTTTGAAGAAAATGCTATTGTACTCAAAGAAGTTGTGGAGCTTTTGCAGCCATTTAAATTTAGATACAACAAAAAACAACCATTTTTGGGAGATTTTTTCGAGCTATTACTCACAACTGGACTGAAACAAGAAGCCGGACAATTTTTTACTCCAGTACCTATAGCAAGATTTATCTGTAAAAGTATTCCAATTAAAGAAATAACAATTGATAAGCTAAAAAAAGGTGAAACAAATGAGCTTTTGCCAAATATTATTGATTATGCTTGTGGTAGTGGACATTTTTTGACTGAAGGAATGGAAGAACTTCAAAATATTATTTTCTCACTAAATTCATCTGATTTTAATCCAAAAGTAGCTAAAACTATAGAAAGTTGGAAAGTAAACCAATTTGACTGGGCTTTTGATCATATTTATGGTACTGAATTGGATTACAGGCTAGTAAAAACCACCAAAGTTGGTTGTTATCTTCATGGAGATGGTATTGCTAAAATTATGTTGGCAGATGGTTTAGATTCCTTTAATTCTAAAAATTATCAAGGTAAATTGAGACTAAACGAACACAAGACTGAAAATCCCAAATTTGACTTAGTCCTTTCTAATCCACCCTATTCGGTACCTAGTTTTAAAGGAAATCTAAAAAATAAATATGCGACTCAAGTAGATTTAGAAGCAGATAAGAAACCCTTTGAAACTTATGATGTTTTTACCGACCAAAGTTCTGAGATAGAAGTTTTATTTATAGAAAGAACTAAACAACTTCTTAAAGATGGTGGAATTGCTGCAATTATTTTACCGGCATCTATCTTGACAGGCGAAGGAGCTTATACCAAAGCAAGAGAAATTTTGCTTAAGTATTTCGAATTTGTTTCTATCACTGAACTAGGGGCAAGCACTTTTATGGCAACTAATACCAAAACTGTAATTTTATTTTTAAGGCGAAGAAATAACTATGATTGGAAAAATATTCAAATATATATAGATGAGTTTTGGGAGAATAAAAAAGATATTGCTATAAATGGAATTGAAAACTTGCCTTCTAAATATGCTTCAGAGGTTTGGGAGGATATTAATTTTGAAGATTATCAAACTTTGTTATCCAAAAATCCAAACGAATCAGTTTTGAACTCCGAAATGTATAAAGAATATTCACAAAACTTAAAATTAAATAAAAAAGAAAATTTGCTGGACAAAATTATTCAGATTGAAAAAGAGAAAATGCTATATTTCACACTAAGCTATCCTCAAAAAATAGTATTAGTAACTACTGGCGAAAAAAATGAAGAAAAGAAGTTTTTGGGATATGAGTTTAGCAATCGTAGAAAAAAGGAAGGTATTCACGCACTAGGGAAAAGTTCAATTATAGATGAATGTACTAGTTTATTTGATCCTGAAATTATAGATAATCCTAAAAAGGCTAGTACTTATATTTATGAGGCGTTTAATAAAAATTTTAATAGAGATATTGATGAATCTCTTAAAAATAATATCAAAAGAATCGAGTTAGTAAATTATTTAAACTTTAAATATTCTTTGTTTTTGTGTGATGTGGATTTAAAAGAAAAGAAACATATATTATTCGAAAAGATTTGGAATACAAGTAATTTAATAAAGTTGAATGAGATTGCTGATATAGACAAAGGTACTTCTATAACTTCCAAACAAATTGAAGACGGGAGTATACCGGTTGTTGCTGGTGGTCAATCCCCAGCATATTATCATAACGCATATAATAGAGATGGCAATATTATCACCATCAGTGCATCTGGGGCGTACGCAGGCTTCGTTAATTATTTTCCTGATCCAATTTTTGCTTCCGACTGTAATACAGTAAAGTCTAAAAAAGAAGAAGAAATATCGACTAAATTAATTTTTGAATTTCTAAAAAGTATTCAAACAGAAATGTATTTACTACAAAAAGGGCAAGCTCAGCCTCATGTATATGGCAAAGATATAGCAAATATTAAAATACCTAATGTATCTAAGTCAATTCAACAAAAAATAATTGCTGAGATAGAGGCTTTGGAAGAAAAAGCCAAAACTACAGTAATCAGCGAGCTACAAGCTGAAAAAGATAAAATTCTGAAAAAGTATTTGTAAATAATATGCCCGGCGAGTCCAAATTCCAATACATCAGCGAGCTAATCAAACAAGATTTTACAAGTGGTTATTATCCGTTTTGGAATTTAAGTATTTCAGATTTGAGCGAAAGTTCGATTGAGCATATTGCATCGCCAAGGGTTTCGCAAGTGGGGAAATTGTAGAAGAAAACGACAGAGGTTGGTGGGAAATAAAATTCTGAATATAAGCCAAGCTTCACCATTTGACTCAAACTTAAAAAGCTAGTTGTCTGATTAAATATGAAACCATTCACTTCCGCTACTGCCAAAGTTTTGCCTTTGCCTATCAAAGACATCGATACAGACATGATTATTCCAGCTCAATTTTTGACCTCTACAACCACGGATCTTGGGTTTTGGGGAGAGCATTTGTTTGAAAGATTACGCCAAACCGACCCAGATTTTCCACTAAATTTGGAGAAATACAAAACTGCCAAAATAATTGTTTCTCGTGAAAACTTTGGAAGTGGTTCGTCTCGTGAACATGCGGTTTGGTCAATTTTGGGAGCGGGTTTTGAGGTGGTGATTGCTCCAAGTTTTGCGGATATATTTTTTAGTAATAGTGCCAAAAATGGGTTGGTGTTGGTGGAACTTCCCAAAGCCGATGTGGAAGAGATTTTAAAAGAAGCTGAATCTGGAGAAATGACTTTGACTGTGGACTTGGAAACTCAAACTGTGAAATTTGAAAATGGTAAAGTGCTAAAATTCCCGTTCGATCCTTTCCGAAAAGAGTGTATTTTAAGAGGAAATGATGACTTGGATTATATTTTGTCGTACTCAAAAGAAATCGATAAATGGAATCAAAATCGTAGCCAAAAAGTGTTTTACGATACGGTTACGGCGAATAGATAAATCTGCTTGCGAATTCTTGGCTTAAATCAATTATTTTTTAATTTTCATAAATATATGAGCAAAATCGTTTCAAATCTATCAGAAGCCACTCAAGCTCTGCTTACTTTTAAAAGTTTAGAGCCAGTTCTAAAAAAGTACTTAGATTCCGCCAAAGACGGAAGCGTTTTAACAGAAATTTATAATGTTGGGGGAACGGGTGCAGCCAAAAGGTTGTTTTTGACAGAAAGAGCTATGTTTTTGTTTTCAGGCAAAGATTTATTTAGGATTGATCATTTAAATCTGAATATTGAGTATAAAAAATCTGGTTCTTTTGAAAGTTTTAAAAAAGGTGTGTCGTATGTTTCGCTTAAAGATGGTGACGAGGCTGAAGCTGCTGCGACTTTTTTGGCAGGAAAATGCATTGTTAGATCAGGGCTTGGAAATATAGAGTACGACCCAGAGTGTACACAAGGTTTTGCCAAATTTTTGCAAAGTTATGTGGAGTTTTTAAAACTAGGTCTAAAAGATTATGGTGTTAGCTATGCTGTCTTTTTTAGAAAAAACGGTGATCAGCTAACCTCTAAAAAATACTTAAAATATGGACCTCAAGAGATGATAGTTTGGAATGATGAAAAGGTATTTTTGATTGAAGATGAGTTTAGAACTGTTCCCAAAAATTCACTAAAAGCTGAATTAATCAATCAAAATCAGACTAATTTAATACAATTAGAATTTTCAGGTCAAAGTTATTATGTAGCAGCTTATAAGTCGGAAGTTGTGATTGATAACGCTAAAACAGTGGAATTGTTTAATAAGATTTTTGATAAACAAATGTCAGATTTAAAAATTGTAAAACCTGAAAACCTGATCAGTGAGAGGCTCAAATACAGAATTGTTTACTCTTCAGCTGCCCTTGGAATTGCTTTAGTTTTGTGGTTTTATGATATTTATCGAGGATATTCAAGTACATATTATTGGCGTGGTACATCTTTAGAGCTTCAAGGTAATTATCTTTATACCACTTTTGGCTTGATCGGCTTAATTGGATTAATAGTTGACATTATTATTTGGCTGAAAAATAGGTAGGTTTTACAAATCCAGATGAACTTTTAGCTGATAAACTGCCTGCCAAAAGAGCATTTCTAAGCCTGAAATTGTACTTGCTCCGGCTTTTTGTGCTTCCAAAATTAAGCTTGTTCCGTTGGAATTATAAACAGAGTCGAAAATTATTTGATCTGGGTTTATAAGTTTTGCGTCAAAAGGAGTTTCGTTTGAGTTTAAGCCAACGCTGGTGGAATTGATAATAATATTTGCCTGCAAAATCGAGCTTGAATCAGTAAAATCAGCAACTTTAATTTTATCAAAACCTTTGCTTTTAAAGTCTTGTTGAAGGGTTTCAGCTTTTTCTTTGGTGCGGTTTAAGATTGTTACTTCAGCTCCAACTCGTAAGACTGCATACAAAATTCCACTCGCTGCTCCACCACTTCCCAACAAAGCGACTTTTTGACCTGTTAGAAACTGGGGAATTTGCTCGGGGTTTGGTAGGTTTGAGATTAGATTTTTAAGATCGATTTGGGATTCTAGGCGGGAGATGCCTAGGTTTTGATTTGTAGAAAATACCTCAATGTCTGTGTCGGGATTCAAGTTTGTAGAGGCGATCTCGGATCGCCATTGTGTTTCATCAGTTGGTTCAGTTTGGCTAAAAGCTCGGGTAAAATTTTGCTGACTATTTTCTCCAAGATTATCAAACAAATCGGAAATATTTTGAGGTAAAATTTGCTCTAAAATCTCGGGCTTTGCAGTTCCAAACTTTTGCCAAAGTGGTAGTAAAGCTCCAAGCCAGTCGGTATTTTCTCCCGTCAAAATTCCATTTCGATTTGTAACTGTATTTATGGCTCCGATTGTTTGAGCAGTTGGACTGATTTCATCTAAATATTGGATTACCTCAATTTTGTGCGGGATTGTGATTGCTAAGCCATTTATACCCAAAACTTTTACAGATTCAAGGGATTTTTGGAGGTTTTCGGGGGGAATTTGAAATGCTAAAAAGGTGTATTTATCAGCCAAATTGAGTTGCTTATAAAACCAGGAGTGCAGGAGCGGTGATTTGGAGTGAGATACTAGAAAACCAAAAATGGCGTTGAGTTTGGTGGAGGAGGTGGGCATGGGATAATTAAAGTGAATAACTATAAAGGGTTAATGGTAAATTATAAATTAGGGATAAAGGTTAAATTGTAAAATTTGGTTTTTGTAGAGGCGATGCCTACATCGCCATAATATTAATCAGCTTGTAAAAAATATCCTCCGTCAGCCTGCGGTTGCCACCTTCCTAGATAGGAAGACAAAACTAATCCCGTAGAGGAGATACCTGTCTCGCCATTTTATTATGCTGTAGGGGACGGATTTATCCTCCCCGTTGTTGAATTGTTTGGCGGTTGAATAAAGTCCAACCTTGTTACTCGCAGTTTTTATTTATTTTAGGCAAAAAATTACCCCCACAAACCTTATGATTCATGGGAGGGGTGTGGGGAAGTCGCCGTTAAATTACGTAGCGGAGGTCTCCTGACCTCCATCATCAAATTATGTGGCACAGGTGACGGGAATCAGGATTAAATAATAATAAACAAATAATAATTATAAATGACCAATATTGAATTATAAATCAATGATAACAATTTTAAAGGTTAAGGGAGAAATGGAGACCAGGAGGTCTCCTCTACGAGAATATATTAAATTAAGTCGTAAATTTAAAATCTAACAATGGCGAGACAGGTTTGCCGCTACAATAGCATAATCGTGGGAATTATTACCTCCTAAAAATCTTGATAAACTTGATTAATAAGTTAATAAGTGAATATTTAGGGCTATTCAAAACAAAATCAACTGGACCTAAAAAGTTGCGAATTGTGCCTCGATAATTTTCTTTAAATTTGCCGTAGCCAGAGTGGGAATCGTAGCCGCCGAGGTCGTAAAATCTGAGCTTTTCAGTTGCTCCCATGGCGACCGCCACTAGGTGTAGGAGATATTGCCCGTGATTTTTGAAGGACTCTTCGGCGTTGCCACCATAAAGATAGGTCAAAGTTTGCTCGGAGGTTAGCCCAAACCAAACGGATTGAGGCTGGTTTTGAGAATTATAGAGTATAATCAATCTGCTATTTTGTTGATTAAAAAGGTCTTTTAGGTACTTGGTGGTTTGAATTGCAAAGTTTTGACGGTCTTTGGTTTGATTATAAATTTTTAGGAAAGCTTGGAAGGTTTGGTCGTTTTTGACGGTAGAAATTTGCCAACCTTGAGTTAGGGATTTTTTGGTGTAGCGGCGTACATTTTGGTTGGTATTTGCCCAAAAGGTTTGGGTGCTTTGGTAAAATTTGCTTAACTTTTCTGTTGACGGTTTTTCAAATTCAACTTGTGTAAATGTTTCAGAATTTTCTAATATATCACCCAAATCCAACACCGGAGTTTGGTTAAATTGTAGCTTTTTCTGGCTTAGATTAAACTTAACTTCTAATTTTTGATTTTCCAAAAAGTTTATTAATTCAGGGTTGTTTTGAAGATTTTGAGCTACCAACCAATTGTCATCAAAGTCAGTTTTGATAAATATAACCTTGGACTTTTTGGCTTCGTCGATAATTTTGAGTAAATTTTCTCGGTATTTTTGCCCCAAATCTAGCCTTGGAATATACCAAAATTTTGCTCCAAGTTGCCAAGGATATTCATAAATCCAGACTTCTAATTCTTGATCAATTTTTATAGAAAAAAAACGGTGGTCAGTAGGGTTAGCTTGTAGCCAAAATTGTCCCCACTCTTTGGTTTGCAAAAAATATTTTGGATATTTGGTCATCTTTTGGAGTGAGCATCAAAGGTGAAAAAGGGTCAAGGGTAGGGGGGTGATGTTAAATTTAGGCTACAAAATTGACTTTAAGAGAATATTGAAAATAAAGTTTTTTGATAGCATTTACATTTTATGTCACAATCCATAGAACCAGAAATTACAGACCTAGCTAATAACTGGTTAAAATATTACAAATTAGAATACAAATTACAACAAGCCTATTTTGGGACTAAAGAAAATCCTACTGAAATAGATAAAGCCCTTAATGACTATTATTCTAAAAATGGAGGAGTGGGTGGTAATCGCCCCGATACCAAACTACTACTTCAGGACAAAAATCTCAATTATTATCCAGTTTTGATTGAATATAAAGGTTATAAAGATAAATTAGAAAAATTAGATGCTGACGGTAGAGTAGAAAACAAAACTAGCAAAAACGAGCCAAATTTTAAAAATATTAATTCTTTTGCGGTCAATGGGGCTGTGCATTATGCTAACAGTTTGCTTCATTATACCAGTTACACTGACATTATCGCTATTGGAATGACTGGCTACAGAGATGAGCAAGGTAACATCCAACATCAAATTGGGGTCTATTATGTTTCTAAAAATAACCTTGGAGCTGGGCAAAAAGTCGGTGAATATTCTGATCTTTCATTTTTGAAACCAGAGAATTTTGATGATTTTGTCGCTAAACTCAAAACCCTTAGTCTAAGCACCGAAGAGCTGGAAAAGCTAAAAGAACAACGAGAAAAAGAAATTGATGCCAGTCTTGTAAAACTAAATAACGATATTTATTACAACGAAAAAGGACTGGGTGAAAATGATAGAGTCTATCTGGTAGCAGCTTCCATAATCGCAACTCTTGGTATACCAGGACAAGTCTCGTCATTGGAAAAAGAAGATCTAAAGTCTTCAAGTGAATCTGGAAATACTGACGGAGAAATTGTAATCAGAAAAATAAGTGCTTTTTTGAATGCTAGAAAATTGCAAAAAGATAAAAAAGATTTGATAATTCGCACCCTTTCAAACACTTTATTAGCTGAAAATATAAATAAAGTAGTTAATGGTGAAACTCAACTAAAAAGAGTTTTTGTTAAAATTATTGATGATCTTGGTATTTATTATAAAATTGGACTTACCACAGATTTCACAGGTAAATTATTTAATGAGATGTATGGTTGGCTTGGTTTTTCTCAAGATAAACTAAACGATGTAGTACTAACTCCTTCATATGTCTCTACTTTGCTTATAAAACTTGCTAGAGTCAACAAAGATTCTTTTGTGTGGGATTTTGCGACTGGTTCAGCTGGGCTTTTGGTAGCTGCCATGAATGAGATGCTAGTGGACGCCAAAAATACCGCTACATCACCAGATGAGCTGACTCAAAAAGAATTAAAAATCAAAACCGAGCAACTGCTTGGATTAGAAATACTGCCTGGGGTTTATATGCTGGCTATTTTAAACATGATTTTGATGGGAGATGGTAGCTCTGGTATTTTGAACAAAGATTTTTTGCTTGATTTTGATGGTAATTACGGTTTTGGTAAGACTGATGAAAAGTTTCCTGCTACGGCTTTTGTACTCAATCCGCCTTATTCAGCCACTGGTAATGGTATGGTTTTTGTAGAAAAGGCTTTGGGTATGATGAGCAAAGGCTACGGGGCAATTATTATTCAAAACTCAGCTGGAAGCGGTAAGGCTAAAGAATACAACAAACGAATCCTTGAAAAACATACTTTGGTTGCCAGTATCAAAATGCCAACTGACTTGTTTATTGGCAAAGCTAGCGTACAAACCAATATCTATGTGTTCAAAGTCAATGAAAAACATCACCCCGAAGAAATGGTTAGATTTATTGATTTTAGTAACGACGGCTACACTAGAACCAACCGTAAAAAAGCTACCAATAATCTCAAAGACACTGATAATGCCAAAGAAAGGTACGAGGAGTTGGTTAATTTAGTCAGATTTGGCAAAAGCAAGCTCAAGATTTTTACCGAAAAAGAATACTATGAGAACACAATTGATCCCACAAATGGAGCTGACTGGAATCAAACCGCCCTGATAGACACCAAACCAACTTTGAAAGATTTTAAAACGACTATTAGCGATTATTTATCTTGGGAAATTAGCACTATTTTAAAACAAGAAATCAAAGATTTGGATCGCCTGGGAAAATAGATGCCCTGCTTAACACAAAATTAGAAAATGTTGAGTGGGGCGAATACAGACTGGGGGATTTGTTTGAGGTTGATGGAACAAAATCCTTGGACAGTAATGCAATTGATTTTGTAGATGTTGGAGTTAATTTTATTGGTAGAACTTTTGAAAATAATGGCGTACAAGGAAAAATAAAAAAACAGAATTTTGAGCCTAATCTGCCTTTTACTATTACTGCAACTGTGATTGGCAACTATAAATATGTGAAATATCAAAAAGAGCCTTATTATTGTTCTCAAAATATTAATAAACTAACACCAAAACCAATTATCAAAAATTGGAATGAAAAAATGGCTTATTATTTTGTGGCAAATATTCAAAGATTTGTTTCTTTGTATGATTATCAACAAGGCGGGTATAGATTAGAAGATATAAAAAATCACCTTATTAAGCTACCCATCAAAAATGGACAAATAGATTTTGACTTTATGGAAGCCTTTATCTCCGAGCTGGAAGCCCTCCGCATCGCAGAGCTGGAAGCCTATTTGAGGGCTACTGGATTGGCAGATTTTTCATTAAATGTCAAAGAAAAACAAGCCTTGGAGCAGTTTGAAAGTATAGAATGGAGTAGCTTTAATGTAGAAAAATTATTTGGAAAATCAACTCGTGGCAGACGACTAAAAAGTGAAGACAGAGTTGCTGGAACTTTACCTTTTGTAACTGCTGGAGAGACTGACGAAGGAATTTCAGCATTTATTGGAAACAATGTTACTGTTTTTTCAGAAAATACAACAACTATTGATATGTTTGGTTCTGCAAAATATCGAAATTATAAATATGGAGGTGATGATCATATCGCTGTAGTGCATACTGAAAATCTACCAAAATTTGCATCTATTTTTGTAACAACTGCAATTCATAAAATATCGTATGCCGGTCAGTTTAGTTATTCCAGAAACTTTTATGCAAAAGACGCAGATGAATTAAATATCTCGCTCCCAACCCAAAACAACCAACCAGATTATGAACTTATGGAAACACTAATCTCTGCAATCCAAAAATTGGTTATCAAAGATGTGGTTTTGTATGCTGATAGGAAGATTGAGGCGACGAGGAGTTTGGTGGGTGAGAGGAGTTAATTTTTTCTGAAAAAGTTTTTAATCTTTTTAATCCAATTTATAATTTGTATGTAGAAATAATTTGGATTCATTTCCAAATCCAACTCTTCCGTTCTTTTGTAGCTTTCATCAGACATTTTATTTTTGTTTAAGTTCAAGCCACTACTCTAAAAAAATCAGGCAAATTAAACCAATAGCATTTCTTTAGGATAAAACTGATCAAAGCTAGCAATTTTGCAGTTGTATTTTTGGGCTAAAAGCAGATTGGAACAGTCAACAAAAGAAATACGCTTCTTTTGAAAAGACCAAAAAAGTTTCCAAATTTTTTCAGTTTCGATTTCGTCAAAAAACACCTCTTGTGGATCAAATAAAGTTAAATTCTCCAAAATTTCTTTGGCTAACAAGCTACCAAATCTGCTAGAAATTACAGTAGCAAGTTCTTGTTTTACAAGGTTTGAAACTATGATATGACTATCTCCGAATTTTTCTTCCAAATTGCTGGCTTGTTGATGTGTAGATTGGTTGCTGTCAAAATAAGAAAAAATAAAATCGGTGTCTAAAATGTACATATCTAAATCTTGTAAATAGTGTTATGATTGACGGCTTCAAAACCATCGCCGTCAGTTTTTACAGAACCTTTTTTGGCTAAAAGCTCTAGTCTTTTATGTTTTTTCTTGGGTTTTATTTGAATTTGCTCCTTTAAGATTTCACGAATAAATTGGCTTAGACTAGTGTACTCAGGCTGATTTTTGATAATCTGTTCTACCAGTAATAGGTCTGTTGGATCAAGTAATAATTGTTTGCGAACTAATTTTGTGGACATATCAAAATAATCATACACATACACAACATAGTCAATTTTAATTATGAAATTGTTAGCTTAATCCAACTTAAAAATCACATTCAAAGCCGAGTCTAATTCTTCCATTGAGTAGTTTTTGAGGTCGCCCAAAACCCCTTTGGAGATGATATCTTTGCAAACTTTGCTAGCCCCACCCTTTACTGCCAAAAGTTGAGTGAAAGTTGAGCTGGTAACCTTGTCAGTTTCGATAGTATAAGAAACGGCCTGTAGCTGACCAATGATTTTTTTGATTGAGGTCATGAGTTGTTTTTTGTCTGACTCGCTTAATTTAATTTTTTTGATGTGCATAAACTTTTATTTGAGTTAAACATGACTTTTCACAATTTTTGATTTCCAGAAAGTGCCAAGAACATTCTTTAGACTTAAAGCCAATTGTATAAAAAAGCATGTCGCCGATTAAAGGCACTCTAGATAACCAAAATACTGATAAAGTCAGTTTTGTAGTGATTTAGATCGCATGCTTTAAACAGATCATTTGTTTAGGTTTTGTCAATTGAAAAGTATAAAAAGCCTTATTTTTAAATATCTATAGTTATACCCATACCCCTAGGGGTTGACAAGTTTAATGATTTTTTTTAGTCTCGAGATATGTCTAAAAATAATATGTACATAGCTGGAGCAATTATCGTTGTTCTAGCAATCGTTGGTGCAGTAGTATATGCAACCAATATGAAAAAAGATTCAGATAAAAAATCTGAAAGTAGTAGTTTTTCTTCTTCTTCGTCTATGTCTAAAGATAGTGTTATGGTTGGAGGTGCAGCAATGTATGCAAACAAGAACATCGTTGAAAATGTTAGTAATGCTAGCAACTTAACCACTTTAGTAACTGCTGTAAAAGCTGCTGACTTGGTTGAAACCTTAAAAGGACCAGGACCGTTTACAGTTTTCGGGCCAGATAACAGTGCTTTTGCAAAACTTCCTGCTGGAACAGTTGAAACCCTCATCAAACCAGAAAGCAAAGCTGCTTTGCAAGATATTCTAAAATACCATGTTGTATCAGGAAAGCTCTTAGCTGCTGATTTAACAGATGGACAAGTATTAACTACACTAAATGGTCAGAAACTTACTGTTATGAAAAAAGATGGTAAAGTTATGCTTCAAAGTGAAACTGCTGGAAATGTAGCTACAGTTTTAACTGCTGATGTAATCCAAAGTAATGGAGTTGCTCACATAATTGACTCAGTTCTACTTCCAAAGAGCTAGTCTCAAATTAGATTAAATTGATATTTATAATTTCAACTTTTTTTTTCAGGAGTAGTGTTGATTCTTTTAGGCTTGATTTCTCTGTTTCCAGAAACTTGGGATAAATTAAATGCAAAGCTTAGGTTTTCCTCCACTTCCGATTCTTTTTTTGAAAAAGCTCAAGGCAAATCTGGTCTTTTTGGTTCAGTTTTGACTGGTTTTGCCCTTGGTCCCGTATTTTCTAGCTGTAGTCCAACATATGTTTATCTTTTAACTACAGTTTTGAGGGAAAATTTTGGATCTGGTTTATTACACATTTTTGCCTATTTGCTTGGCTTAACTTTGGTGATGCTGGGCGTCAGCCTTTTGGGTCAGAGATTTGTAAAAACTATGCGTTTTGCAGTTGATCCTAAGGGTTGGTTTAAGCGAATTGTGGCTGTTTTATTCATTTTAATTGGTATCTCTATTCTGTTTGGGTTTGATAAAAGTTTGCAGGCAAGATTTGCAGGGTTAAGTCCAGTTGGTAAATTTGAAGAAAGTTTACTCGATAAAACTAGAGATTCTGGATCTTCTACAGAAATTGTGAATGCCAAACCTGCCCCCGAAATTGTAGGAATAAAAGACTGGATCAATTCCGACGGTGAGACAATTGCTAAAAATAAAGGTAAAGTAATTTTGGTTGATTTTTGGACATATTCTTGCATAAATTGTGTTCGTTCTAGTCCATATTTAAACTCTTGGTATGATAAATACAAAGACCAAGGTTTTGTAATTTTGGGAATTCATGCTCCTGAGTTTGCCTTTGAAAAGAAAAAAGAAAATGTAGAAAAAGCTGTAAATGAAAACTATAAAATTAAATATCCAGTTGGTTTGGACAACGATTTTGCAACTTGGTCTGCTTATAACAATCAATTTTGGCCCGCAAGTTATCTTATCAACAAAGATGGACAAATCGTTTATACCCATTTTGGAGAAGGAAATTACGATAAAACAGAGCAGCGAATCCAGCAAGAACTGGCTAAAACTGGAGCAAAAATAGATATGAATTTAGCTTCAGATAAAGTACAAGCTGTTGGAAATGCAGTTTCGGCTCAAACTCCAGAAACCTACTTGGGCTGGAGTAGGGGTACAAATTTTGTAAATTCAGGTGAGTTAGCAGGAAACGAAAACAAAGATGTGAATTTTACCTTAAAATCTGATTTAAAAACTAATCAATGGAGTTTAGGTGGTACTTGGAATGTGCAAAATGATCGTATTATTGCTGGTAAAAATGCCATTTTTCGGTTCAATTTTTCTGCTAAAGAAGTTTGTCTGGTAGCTGCTCCCGCACAAAACTCTGAGGCTAAAATTTTACTAAATCAAAACCTGATTGATTCTAATTTATCTGGTAAAGATGTTACAAATAGCTTGTTAAAATTGGACTCTGAGAGAATGTACCGAATCATAAGTCTAAAAGATTTTAGCTCAAACCAAACTTTGGAAATGCAAGTTACCGAAGGTAGCATACTTTATGTATTTACTTTTGGAGCCTAGTTGAAGTTTTAGTTTACAAACTGTTTTCTTTAGTTAATAATAGGGTTTATGAAGCTACCATTTTCTGTTACCAAAAGAGCTGTGTATTTAAGTCTAACTGGTATTTTTTCAACAATTGCTTTTATTGCTACCGTTGCCGGGCTGTTTTTTATTTTTTCAGACAAAGAAAACACCAAAACCAACAAACCCTCCTCGGACAGTTCAACTTCAGTTTCTTCTCAAAAATCATTCGCTAGTCTCCCTTCTGCTGGAAAATACGCAGATTATAAGGGTTTTGATATTAAGGTCGAAGCTGATAAACTACCAAATCCTAAAGTTATTTTATTTTTTAGTACTCCCGAGTGTCCAACCTGTTTAGCTTTAGATAGAGATATTAATCGTGAATTAGCTCAGATTCCACCAACTATGATTATTTTAAAAGTTGATATGGCTACCAATCAAGATGTGGTGGAAAAATACAAGGTGTTACTTCCAAATACTTTTGTGCAAATAGACGGTGATCAAAAAGAGCTTAGAAAATGGGATTATTCTTACACTTTTAACGATTTGGTTAAGGAGCAGGGTAATCTTAGATAAGCCCGTTTAATTGACCGAGATGGAATTTTCAAAAAAGGTTTAGAAATGACTTATTTTTTGTTTGGCGATGGCGGAAGTAGAGGTAATCCTGGTCCAGCAGCTTCCGGTTTTGCTATATTTAAAGCGGAAAAAGAACCAGCTGGCAATTTAAACTATTCAGCCGATTTAGAAAAATTAAAAGAGGAAGTTTTGACTCTAAAATCTGGTGGTAAGCTTCAAAAAGTGCTTGGGAAAGGTGTTTTTTTGGGAAATACCACCAACAATCAGGCGGAATGGCAGAGTTTGATTTTTGGATTAGAGGCGACTTTGGATTTAGGAAAAGTTGAGCTAGAGGAAAACTCTCTTTTTGATGAGGAAGTTGAAACTAAAATTGATGCAAAAGCCGTGCAAGTGGTAGTTTTTTTGGATTCAGAATTGGTTGTAAAACAATCTAAAGGCATTTATAAAGTCAAAAATCCAGATCTAAAAATCCATTATCTTAAATTAAAAGAGCTTGAAAAACAGTTTAAAAAAGTCCTATTTATTCATATTTATCGTGAATTTAACAAAGAAGCTGATAGTTTGGTGAATGAAACTTTAGATTTACAATCTTAAAATGGCAACAACAAATTCATCATCAGTTTTGGTACGGGGTATTGACCTTGAAGTTCATTTTGGAACAAAGTCGGTGCTAAAAAATGCCAATTTTGAGCTAAAATCTGGTGAAATTGTAGGAATTGTGGGATTAAACGGTTCGGGGAAATCTTCATTTCTAAAAATTGTGGCTGGAGTTTTGGAAGCCGATTCTGGAAGATTGGAATTTAAATCCAACACCAAAGTCAGTTTTGTTTCTCAAGATTTTGATTTGGAGCTAGAAAATACAGCTTTCCAGGAAGTTGCCAGAGGTTGGTTTGATTTTCTCAAAAACCCTTTAGAATCAGATGAAAAACACCTTTTAGTTTCAGATCTGTTGGAAATTTCAAAACCTTGGTTGCATTTAAACCCCATCAAGCACGAACTAGCAATTTCTCAAATTCAAGAAGCTTTAACCAAGCTCGATTGTCCTGATTCTCAGAAAAAAATTAGAGATTTATCTGGAGGTGAAAAACGAAAAGTTGCCATTGCAAAGGCTTTTGTAGGTAATCCAGATTTGTTAATTTTAGATGAACCTACCAATCATTTGGACATTGAATCCATGAAATTTTTGGAAAAAGCTCTCAAAGATTTTGGTGGTGGAGTTTTGCTTGTCTCTCACGATCGATATTTTTTGGACATTTTAGCCACCCGAATGGTCGAGATTTATAATGGTGAATTGTATCAGCATTTTGGCAATTACCAGAGCTATCTCGAAAATAAAGCAGTCCGTTTGGAAATTGAAGCTGTGGAACAAGATCGAAGGCAGGTTTTTTTAAAGCGGGAGCTAAATTGGGTGCGGGCAGGGGTGAAAGCCAGAGGCACCAAAGATAAAGGGAGGCTCAAAAGATTTTATGAAAAAGAAGACGAAGATGAGGTTAAATTCGAACAAAAACTGGAACCGATTTTACCACCCATAAAACCCCTCGGAAATAAGATTATTAAGCTAGAAAACGTAAGTCTAAGTGTTGGAGATCACAAGATTGTAGAAAAGTTTAGTTACGATTTTCAATCTAAAATTCGACTTGGTTTGATTGGTAAAAATGGAAGTGGAAAAACTAGTTTTATAAGAGCAATTTTGGATCAAATTCCTGTTCAAACAGGTAGAATTAGCATTGGATTTAACACCGAGTTTAATTATCAAGATCAAGAAAAAAAGCTTTTGAATGAAACCAAAACGGCTTTTGATGAGATTGGGGATGGTGACGAAAGGACTCAATTTGGTGAAACAACTATTGGAGTTAGGAGATATTTAAAGAGGTTTTTATTTGATAATAATCAGATAAACTCACAGATCAAAAATTTTTCTGGAGGTGAAAAAGCAAGGCTACTTTTGGCTAAACTTTTTAAGGCTGGCGGAAATTGTCTAATTTTGGACGAACCTACCAACGATTTGGACCTCGAAACTATCAGACTTTTGGAAGAATCACTAAATAATTTTGAAGGCATTTCGATTGTAATTAGCCATGACAGGTATTTTTTGAATCGAGTTTGTAACACAATTTTGGAACTAAAAGGTGAAGGCAAATTTGTGCTTTCAGACGGGAATTATGACGATTATTTGGCTAAAAACAGACCTTTTGAGTTTGATAGCGTGGAAGTAAAAATCAAAGACCCCGGGAAAATTTCCAAAAAAGAACAGCGGATTTTGCAAAAA
>JBIKIW010000055.1:0-7840 GCA_044361365.1 Limisphaerales bacterium
AACTAAACTATCTATTTCTTCTAATGAAAAATCAGTAAATATTATATCTTTTATATCCTCTTTTTTAAGATCATTGTGTTTATCTAATTGAATCGTTGCTTCTGGCAAAACATTAAACTCTGAGTATGTAGCTATTTTAACCAACTCTAGAATTCGAATCGTATTTTTAAAAACATCTGTTTTCCAATTTTCACTCAATAAATCAATATGAAATGATATTCTTCCTGAATTATCAAAATCAGCTTCTTTAAACTTTAAAATAAATTCTTTATCAATATTGGCGTGAAACATATTAGTTAATTTAGGTTTAATATCCGGACGGAATTGTCCAACCATTCTCAGCTAGCCAGTCTTTTTGAGCTTTGGTAATACTAAATGTATTAGGTGGTTTGTGTTTCCAAGTACCGTCAATATTTAAAGCAATGTTTTCATCTCCATTAAAGTGAACGTGCATTTTCTCCTGAACGATGCCAGCACTATTAATAGTTTCTTTATCAATTCTAGAAATTCCTTTCGGTGCTTTGCCTGTTTGTATTTCTTTATTTAATTGATTCGCAGATTTAATATTCCCACAAGCACTCGCCTCAACCCCATTCACAACCGCCCAAGCAAACTCAAGAATATTACTAGGTGGAGAAATGACATTGCTACTGACACAATTTGGATCAAAATCAAATATATCAGGATTAGTTGTATTCAGTCCCGACTTTTTCTTCACCCCAAGTCCATTACCTTCCAACTCTGGCAATTTTACAGTGGTTTGTCTTTTAGACAAGTTGAGGTTTTCCCCATCACCCGGTTTCCATCTAACCGCTCTAGTTATTATTTCTAAAGTTACAATTCCTCCAAGTATATTTCCAAGACAACCAACACCATCTTTTGCCATCACAAAACCATATTCAGATTCTTTGTAATTTCCTTCTCCACAGCCAAACCTGATTAGGTTAAAATTAAAGTTTTCATATCCATCGTATCCTCTTTGATTTTTGGTGGTGTCAAAAATATTCATAAATTCACCGCTGTAAGGATCTTTAAATAGATTGATTATACCTAGTGGAGAGTTATCAAATCGCTCTTCAAAAGTGTATCTTTCTTGGTAGTTTGGATCGATTCTTCCACCTGTTAAATCTCTTATTCCATCTGAAAAAGCCTTTAAAAGTGGATCAAATAGCAATGAATCTACCATGGTAAATGTTGCTTTGACCGCATTTATACCTCCATTTATGAACCCTCCTACAAATCTATTTACACAGTTTTTTCCTTCCCACACTTTGATATTCCAATCACATCTTAGCTCTTCTTGAGCTTTAGCTATTTCGTCCTTAATGATTTGAGTTTGTTCATCTATATGCTCTTTTAGGGCTTCTTTGGTGAAGGTTAGTTTTTCTGAAGTAGCCTCGTCTTGTTTTTTACTTAAATAGTCATATGTTTCTTTACCAATACTTTGTTCATACCCTGCACAAGATTCGTAATCTATCATGATTGTATAGTTGGACTCCATGGTTGGAATAGAGTCGGGTTTTTGTTCTACCGAAAGTTGTTTGTTTATATTTCCACTAAAACACTCAGTAGCTAGACTTAGATTTTTTTCAAATTCTCCTAGCTGATCCTGAATTAGATTTGGCTCGTAGGTTTGGCAGGAACGAGATATTCCAAGAGTGTTGTACAGATCGTCGGTTTCTAATTCTCCTAATTGGATTTGGTTGTATTTTTGTTTAGCTTGATCTCCAAGACTACACTCCCCATCCCTCGGAGGTCTCACAGGAGTACTCACAGATCTACAAACACTAGGACTTTGATTACTAGCTCTATCTGTGAGGTTGGTACAAAAGGTAAAAGTAGTTTCCCAATCAGAATCATTATTAATATCTAAGGTCTTTAAAGTTCCTCCTCTTTGACCATTTCTACCTAAGTTTCCAAATAGGCTGGAGTTTGTGTAGGGTTCACCGTTATTTAATATGATTCCCGCTACCTGTTAATTTCAAAAGATGTTGCCTAATACTCGACGGCAGCTTCCCCACCCCCTCCGCCAGCCACTACGTTCTGTCGGTTTCCCCTGAGTGGGGAGGGTTGATTTGGGGTTTTAAGAAAGATTCAAACCGATCGCATATTCGAGTAATTTACAACAAAGTCAATAAATTTTTCAGTATTCATTTGCTTATACAAAATATATTCCCAGTAGTTTATTCCTAATTCCAACTTTACATTTATGTGATTCTCTAAAGATTTTTGTATATTAATATTACTGGTTGGATTATTTTTATAGCCAACTATAAACTCAGAAAGTTTTTCTGACGATGCACTATTAAACTTTGATATTAGACTAAGCTTGGTGATATGATTGATTGCTACTTTTAGAATGTTTTCGGGTAAATTATTATTAATGATAAATTGAGAACACGGTAATAAATTTTGATCATTTATTATAAGATTACATCTGACCAATTCAAAATTGTTTATTTTATCAAAGTACATGTTTAAAAACAACCTCGAATTATCTCCAGAATCAAAAATCCGATTTGACTTAGATTTGTTACATGTAGTGCAAATAGGAATTAAATTCAGATGATTTATACTGAAAGATGGGTAAATAATTTTGGGTAAATAATGGTCAATTTCAGAAGCTTTATCAATCCCACAATATAAACATTTTTTAGGATTAGATTCAAAAATGCTTGCTCTTAATCCATCCAATCTAACAGTCTTAATGTCATATAAATCCAAAATATACTTTTTATATAATTCATCTAAGCTACAAGGACTAATTTTTGTAAAAGAAGTAGTATTTTCTTCATATATTTTATATCTGAAATCAAGTAACTTCTGAATATATTCTTTTTCTAGATTACCAATCGAAGACTTACTCAAAAGTATTTCTTCTAACACTTTTCTACTATCAGCATTGATCGGCTTACTTATAATCATAACCACTGCTATAAATATTTTCTAAAAATATCCTTGTATTAATACTAAGATTTTTATTCAATGCATCTAGTATTTGTTTCTTATTATAACCCTCACTCTTGAGCTGAGTGATCAAATTTTTAAAATATACGTCACCTTCAGCAATTCCAAATATCTCTTTAGTAATTTCAGTTAGATTCGCACCAAAACTTTCTTGTTCTAGACTACTAATCATCAATAAATCTTCATGCCTTTGAAAAACATTAGTTCTTTTTGAAGGTATGCTTTGTATTACAATTGGTGAATGAGTTGCCAGCACTGAATACGAGTTAAAGGTTTCCAATATTTCGTTTAAGACAATTACAAAATCATTAATAGCATTTGGATGCAGGTGAGTTTCAGGTTCATCGATTATCAAAATTGATTTATTTTTAATAAATGCTATAATATTAGTAAGCATAGTCAATAACATTGACTGCCCTGAGCTTAGTTTACTAAAATTTTCTTCTATGTTTTGGATGAAATTATCGTCCACTTCATGGATGAGCTTTGAAACAATATTTTTCCACTCAGAAAATCTATTATTTTCATGTATATTTTTATAGCTTTCTAAAAAAGCACCTTTAAATTCTTCAAGACTCACTGTATCAATCTGATCATTATTATTATCTTTATTTAGAATTTTAGGTTTTATTAAGCCAAAATATTTATATACACTACTTTCGATCATTTCGTATCGATCAAATATACTATAAGAAATTACCATTACTTTGTTAAATTTTGGAATAGTCGAGGTTTCATTTCGAGAATTATCGAGTAAATTGTTCACCAGAGATGATAAAAATTTAGTTTTTCCAGACCCATTCTTGCCTATTATTACATTTATTCTATGAGGTAGAATATCTTTTTTGAAATTGAATTGAACTGCATTATTTGTAATTGAGTAGCTAGGTGAATATTCAAAAGTAAAATCAAGAGATCTTTCAAAATTATCGTTAGCACTTTCTCCTCCAAAAAGTAACTTTGCCTCATCAAAAGCATTTTGAGCCTCTGGAAAGCGAAATAGTGACTTAGCTAATCCCTCATTATCTTTATTCCGTTGGTATAGCTCAGTCTTAAAACTAATATCACGCAAAGACTCCAAAATTGTTTCATAATATATTTTGCCTAATGAAAATAATTTTTTGTAATAATCAATACTTTGACCAAGTGAGATAAAATTGAGACTTAGTGAATTTTTGCCACTATCAATTTCTGAGTTTGTGTCACTTGTATTTAGTATTTTTACAGATCCTAAATCTATTATATCATCTTTGCTGTTTAAAATTAATTTAGCATGGTAGTATGTACTGTAACCAAAATCATTCCAACCGTCTTTAAATAGTAGTAAAGAAGGGTACTCATATCTATTTGAACGAGGTCGATCTTGTATATTTTTCCAATAAGTGTATGTTTCATCAAGTAAATATATTTTAACTTGAAAACCTCCAGTTTTATTTTTTGTTAGGTGAATTTTTTTGATTGAGTAAACTTTTTTACCACCAATTTCCGAAGTGTTGATTAGTGAATAGCCTAAAGGATTTAATATTTTGCTAAGCTCTGGTATAAACTTAGCAGTTTCAGTCTCATCATTAACAGCAGGATGTATTGTTTCCTCAATAAATTTGATAAATTTAGAATCGCTACAATTTGATAAATCAATTCTAGAATCAGTGAATATCCAGTCATCATTCCAATCACTATTAGCTAAAGTATGCTTATAAACATCATCCAAAAAAGATTCGTATCTTAGGTCTGTAGATTTTAAGTTACCAATTTCAAAGACCTCTTCTAATCTCTTTAGAAATGACACATCATCAAGCTTTCCGTACCATTTAAAAAGAATGATATTATATAAATCAAATATTTTTTGACGGCTATTTTTATCAATTAAATTTGCAACATCTTCGCTAGTTTCAGAAGTCATATTTTATGCTCAAGTTTTTACAATTTCAACCCAGCCAAAAAAAGAATGACTTGTCAATTCAAGCCTAATAATAACTTATGTTTTGTAGTCTATTCAAATAAAATTGGGCTTACCCAAAAGTGTATTTTTTTAGTTTTAACAAGATTAAATTTATACCCACTCAGTCAGTCAACAAAAAAAGTGTCTTAAAAAGTCATTACTTCTTTTTAGGTAAAAACCTATTTATTAAAAATCCTAAACCTAAACAGATTAAAAATCTAATCAGATAATCAAATACTATCTCACTTCCTGTAGAAATAGTTGGTTGAACGAAAAGGATTACTAGGAATAGGGTTGTGGCGATTAGGTAGGGTCGAATGTTTGATTTGGACATATTTTTTAATTAAAATTAATTCGAAGCTAATAATTATTTATTCAGGTTTTATCTCGTTCCATGAGACAAAAATTAAATCGTATTTATCAGCTAGTTCGGCTTTGACTTTATTAAAAACTAAAATTTCAATAGCATTTAAAGATTTTTCATAATCAATATTATTTCTAGGATCCCATTTTTCATTGTTTGGGTCATCCCAGTCAATTATATTATTATAAAATTCAATCCAAAGATGAAGATATATTTTCAACTCAGAAGATAAGCTATTTTTTAAACTTTCTAAATCAATATCAAAGTCTGGAGACCATAAACCAGACGAGTTGTAATCAGCCATTATTTTTAGTTTTTCTTTTTTCATATATGCAAAAAATTAATGGTTATTTAAATTTGCAATTAATTGAATGTTGTAATTTTTAAGTTGTAATATTATCTCTGATTCTAGTTTTTGTATAAAGTCGAAATAATATTCAGGTAAGTAGGTGCTGTTATCATTTGGATTATGCCAATTTAACTCATTTTGACGAGCAAAAGACCATAGTAAAATTAATTTTTTCAAATTTATACTTAATTTTAAATTGTCTAGATCTTTATTTTTTAAATATGATCCATCTTCTTGGGCAATAGGAATTTCCACACCCCACTCATTGTCAATAAACATTTTTTGCATATTTTAAAGTAAATTAATTAGACAATTTAAAACTTTTTTATAGCAAATTTTTCGGGCATTTTTTCACCATTCAAGGGGTATACCTCAATCAAAACTTGCTCATCATCAACCCAAAGAATAATACCACACAAAATATTATCGTCTATCGTAAAAGTAATATCATTATAAATTCCGTTTGGTAAGTTAATAATTTTTTGAAAATAGAGATAATGACCGTATCCGTTATACTCGTGTTTTATAAGTTTAAAATCAGAAGTTGAAATTTTAAAACCATAGAAGCTTATTAGCTCATCAAAAATAACTTTATCAGGGTCGATGGATTTTTTGGTATTTATTATTTTAGACATGAGTGCTGTTTATTGAAAAGCTACAATAATCTTTCTAAATGTTTGATTAGCTTATAACCGTCATCATTACTAACATAACCTTTTTCACCACTTGCAATAGATCCGAGTTCATCGACGTCTATAATTTTTTTTATAGATTGAATTATAACTTCAATTTCTTGTGTAGAAAATTCTAATTCTAATTTCTTTTTATTATCTAAAATAGAGTGAAATATATGATTATTTGTTTTTCGATTTATTAAGAGAAACTTATCTAAGTGTATATCTTGCAAACCTTCTCCAATAAACATTGAACTGCTCAATATAATTTCAAGATCTTTCTCAGTGATTGGTAATTTCTTATTACTATTTGAATTAACTATTTTTTGCATATACTATGAATTACCTTTTATAATTTCGTCTAAATAATATTGCTTACCATTTGCAGGAACAAAGAATGTGCCTCCGTTTAAATTATCATAGGGATTTATGATTAGTATTGATTTTGTATTATCATCCCAATATAAAGTTTTACCATTTTTCAAAATTGTCTTTTCACTAGGGTTTTCAATTATTCTGTCTATCAATGATTTAAAATCTTTTGATGATTTCACATTAGGAAATTCACTTGCATGCTTCTCATAAGAATGTTGTGCAATTTTTTGACTATAATAATTATTTACCTCCACCATCTTCCCCTTAGCTGCACTAAGACTACCATCAGGATCAAGAACTCTAAGAAAAGTCTTACCATCTTTGTAGTAGAATTCACCATCAAATAAATATTCACCACCGTCAATATTAACTTTGGTTGAAGTACCAGAACCTCCATTCTTCAATTTGATATCATCAACATCGTCAATATAGCCTGGTACCTTCTTAAGATCATCAATAGACTTAGTAACACCTGATATTTTTGTTGTGCCTTTTGGTATTATTAGTCCTATCCCTTCAGTCAAGATAGCCCCAGTAAGCAATTGACCACCTTGATAACTAACACACTCTATTGCGTCGGCTTCTTTATTCCCACAAGCAAACTCTTTAGGATCCAAAAGCTTTCCATTCATCACAGAACCTCCAAGATAACTAAGCACATTTCCAACCAAAAAAGCAGTTGTCAGTCCTACTCCTGTTGCCACCGCTCCAGCTCCTATTGCTCCGGCTACAAGTGTTGTTGCCAGTCCTCCTGTAAATACTGTTGCTGCTACCACAGCTGCTGTGACTGCTACTATGGAGGCATTTTGTTTCCAATCTCCCATGTCATAACCAAAATTATCTTGAAGGTAGTTTTTGTTGTTCTCGTAGTTGTTTCCGATTTGATCTAGTGAGCAAGAGGTTCCTGTAACACATCCAAAGGCGGTTTGTCCTACTGCAGCAACTAGGTTGTAAGCATTGGCGTTTAGATTGATAACTGCTCCTGCTACTGTTCCGATTCCGTTTATGACTGCTCTAGCTCCGTTGCTGGCTCCATTTTGAACACTGGTGAAGTTGTTAACTATATTTTCGTGGATTGGTTTTTGGTTGAATAATGATTGGGTGGCACTTATGGCAGCATTTAAAGGAAGAGTTCCTACAGCCATGACATAACCTGCACCTTCTCCTAG
>JBIKIW010000056.1:0-7790 GCA_044361365.1 Limisphaerales bacterium
ATCGTTTAAACGCATATGTTATTAAAAATTTTTAAACAGAATTAAAAGTATTAGGAATAACTAAAATTCTGTCATCAAAATTGTTGACATATACAATTCCGAACTCGTTTCGAAATCCTGTTGACTTCTTAGACCCTGATAACCAAGTTCAGGGTGACCCGGCGGAACCTTTAACGTCTCCATTGACTTTAATTAGTTGTTATTGATTTACAATTTTCCGTAGAGGCGAATTTTAATTCGCCATTAATAAAAGGTAGTTTGCAAAATTGATATAGAACCTATTTGAATACTAATTCGAACAAAAAGCCATTAAATAGTTTTGCCCTGACAAGGGAAATGTCCGAAGGACAAAGGGTTTTATGGAAATTTAAAGCGAAGATAAAACCCACAGTCCCGTTGGGACAGCTCCCTTATCAGGGAGCAACTGGCAATCCTTGTTTAATTTTAGGCAAAAGAAATCAAACAGGTTCTATAAAATAAAACTCTTCAAAACAAACTAAGCATTATCCAACCGCAAGAAACCCCACCGTACAAAATTTATACAGTGGGTGAATGAAAAACTCAAATATTAAATTTGAGAAACCTATGTAGGTTTTTTATCTTTTTTTTGTTTATCCAATTCAATTTTTACCTCCTCTGGAGTGAAAGTTTTAGAAGTATCAACAGTTCCATCATCATTGTAGTTTTGGAAACCATTGATGTCTTTTTTTTCATTAAATACAACTGCCATTGGGTCATTAACTTTTGGCTTTGTCACGACTTCTACTCCTAAAATGTTTTGCTTAAATAAAAAATATGCTTAAACTTTAATTCTCCTAACAGAATCTCTCTCTTGTCAAATAATATTCTTCGACTTATTTGATTAACCTCTCAAACTCTTTTTTAAATTCACCGCTCGCAAATTTTTGCACACTTTTTCGCATATTTTCTACATTCCAGCCTTCCATTTTTTCAAAATTAGTAATAGCTTCTTGCAAGCTCTCCATGCTTTGCTCTTCAAACAAAGTCCCATTTACTCCAGGTTGAATATACTCCAAAGCTCCACCTGATCCGTAGCCAATCACAGGGCAACAAGCGGCAATCGCTTCCACAGGGGCAATTCCAAAATCTTCTTTTGCCGTAAAAATCATAGCCTTAGCTTTTTGAAGTAAATTATTTCGTTCGATGTCCGAAACTCTACCCGCAAAAGTGATTAATTCCTTGTTTGGATGATTTTTTACAATATCTTTTAGTTTATCCATTTCTGGCTGAAACGAACTTGCTCCCACGATCACCAATTTTTTACCCAAGTTTAGACACGCCAAAATCGCCAAATCAATTCTTTTGTGAAAACTAATTCTACCAAAATAAATATAAAAATCCTCAATCTGATCAGCTTTTCTGGTAAGTTTGGTGAACTGCTCGGTTTCTACTGGTGGATAGATTATTTGTGAGTCCACACCATAGGCAATCTTTATATTGTCCTGAATGTACTTGGAAATTGCCACCCAAATTGCCCCATTTCTAGTTAGATATTTAGCAGCTTTTTGATCCAAAATCCTTAGCGGTTTGGTGAAAAACGGAATGAGCTTTCGAAGAATCGGGTTGATCATTTTTTGGTCGGTTTCGGTCACAAATCCGTATAGAAATCTAGTTGGCGTGTAGCAATAAAAAATCACTTTTTGGTTGTTTTGAAGTTTGATATTTTTCCCGCAATAGGTCGCTGAAACTATCACCAAATCATAATCTTTAACCCTTAAAAAGCTCATTGCAATCGGGTAAATCCAAAATAAATGCTTCTGAAACTTTTGAGCAAATTTGAATCTAAAAATACTCTGTAAAAAGGAGTTTTGCACCCTACCCTCTTCAAAGGCTTTGGTTATCTGCACTGAATCTTTAAATTTTTCTGGAATCGAAAAACTGCTGTAAATATCGGCATTTGGATACATTTCGAGCCAACTTTCCACGCACCTTTCGGCACCGCCAAACTGAAATAAATAATCGTGACAAATTGCTACTTTCATAAAATTTTGTAATTAACAGATTTTCCATCTTTCACTTCAACTTCTGCCAAAAAACCGTTTATAATTCTGTTTTTAGAACTAACTTCTACTGGAATCTCAAGCACCTTTTGCAAAGCCCGCACCACCCCACTGTGTACGACCAACAAAATTTGTTGCCCCTGCCACTTTCCTTCATTTTCTCGCAAAAAATCTCCTACCCGATTGCATAGAATTTCAAAACTTTCGCCACCTGGATACACAAAATCTGGCTTATCTGTAAAGTGCGGATAAGTTCCGTCATGCATAGAATTGTTTAAAAGCAAAACCAAATCCCCAAAGTTAATTTCCCGCAATCGTTTGTCTGGTTGAATTTGTTGGCTAATATTGGCTGTTTGAAGAGCAAAATAGGCTGTCATAAAACTTCTTCCGAGGTCACTACTATAAACTTTGTCGAAGTTTAACCCTGTAATTTTTTGACCTAATTTCTTAGCATCTTGCACACCTTTTTCAGTCAGTGCTGAGTCGATATTGCCTTGGATTTTACCTGCTAAATTTAGCTCCGTTTCTCCGTGCCTGGCAAAAAATAAGTTGTATGACATAATTTGATCTGTGTATTTACCGAAATAATGGCTATTATACTGGTTTCGCTAATTATTACCACAAACATACCCCGTCAGGCTTTGCCTGCCACCCCTTTCAAAAGGGGAATTTCGAGCTTAGTTTCAATTTGAAATTAGGTTGATGTTTAGTGAAATGAGTATAAATCAATAATTTAATTAGAAGTTGAGTGATGTCAAACTTTAACTTTACTCCAAAACAATTGTTGGAACACTTCTAGCGGGCTTTGGTTGAGTCGGTTTTTGGTACTTTTTTGGAGTTGTATCTAAATTAGGTTTGGGTTGGTTTTTGGGGTATTTTTGGGTTTGAATTCGATTGTTTTGTGGTTTAATTTGAACGGAATTTAAGTTTGACTTGCTAGCAGTTTCTTCAGTTTTAATGGTATTTAGGGAATATTTTGGCTGTACTTTTTGGTCACTAAAATCTGGCTTTTGCTTGTTTGCCGAAAATACTCGACGTGTGGCAACAGGCGAATCAAATTTTTTGGGTGGAAGCGGTTTGGCTTGTGGTTTGCTACTCGAATTGATTATAGACGACTGAGAAGTATTTTTAGTTTGAGCTTTTTTTTCAATTTGCTTTGGAGGAAGGTTGTTTGCCGATAAAAACTGTGCTTCTTTTTTGGTGTCCACACTATACTCCATTTTTTTTGGTTCATAAGAATTAGGGTTTGTTGAATTAGCTGATTCTTTTTTTGCAGTCACAGTTTTCACTTGCTGATCATTTATGCCCACAAATTTTGGAAACATTTCTTGCACTTTCAAAACTGCCGACGAGATTACATTTTTTAGATCCAAAAGAGGTTTTTTGTCTGTTTTAGGTTTTTGCCAAACATCTTTAATTCTATCAAAAAAGAAGAAATTTCCCGCCTGACTATGTAGCTCGTAGGACATAAATCCAGCAATTCCAATAATAATAACTTTTTTACCAAGGCTTTCTAAAGTTTGCACCAAATAGGTAAAATCTCCGTCACCACTTAGCAACACAAAAATTTCAAAATTGAAAATATTCATCATGGCGTCGATACCAATTTCGACATCTAGGTTGCCTTTGCGAGTTTCGTCATCAAATATTTTGAGAGGTTTTTTGAAAACACGATACTGATTTTCGGCCATGTCTAGCAAATATTGAGTTTGCTTTTCGTCTTCAATATCAAAGGCTGTATAATAAACCAAGTTAGTTTGGAGACTGTTGGCTTTGAACCAAGTTGCGATATTTTTGAAATCCACATTCCAGTTTTTTTGTTGGGCAGCGAAGTAAATATTGGCAGCATCGACCTGCACCATCACTTTTTTGTCCTTAATAATATCAGCTAATTTTTTGGTTAGATCGTTTTTTACTCGTGAGTTAATTTTTTTGTTCATAGTTAAGATACCCCAAACTTAGCCAACTGTTTGCAATTTATGTCAATGAAAATAAGCTATGGATTTGATTAAATTGAGGTTTGTTTTGGTTCCCGTCGCCAAGCCCTACGGCGACTGAGAGAAGTGCTAGTGGCACACTAAGCATGAACAAGGCGGGCTTTGCTCGACTAAAAGCCCCAGTGGCTCCTGAGCGAAGAACCGAAAAATTATAAATGGTTAATGGTTAATTATAAAATTGAGTTTGATCTGTAGCGGCGACCTCCGCGTCGCCATTGTTGGATATTGTTTAATAATAAATTTGTAACTTTAATTTAACATATCCCGGTAGAGGAGACCCCCTGGTCTCCATTTCTCCCTTATCCTTTAAAATTGTTATCATTGATTTATAATTCAATATTGGTAATTTATTTTTTTAAAAATAAGCTACAAAATGTATTGCCTCTTAATATGTCTCCCTATCTAGGGAGGTGGCAACCGCAGGCTGACGGAGGGTATCTGATTCCCGTCGCCTGGTGTAATGTAATTCAACAACGGGGAGGATAAATCCATCCCCTACCACACAATTTAACGGCGACTTCCCCACCCCCTCCGCCAGCCACTTCGTTCTGTCGGTTTCCCCCGGGTGGGGACTTTATTTGATATTTTAGGGTAAAAATGGCGATGAGGGCATCGCCTCTACTGGGAAATTGCAAATTTATACTCATTTCACTAAAAACACAACCTGTCATGATGAACTTACAACCTGTCATCCTGAACTTGTTTCAGGATCTAAATCATTTTTGCGTTTAATGTGCTGTAATGATATACCAATTTCACTAACCACCAACCTAACTTCAAATTGAAACTAAACTCAAAATTCCCCTTTTGATACCATAGTAGCAGTTTGGACTTGTTCCAAATGACCTTCGGGGCATGATGAAAGGGGTGGCAGACTAGGCTTCCGGGGTATGTTTGTGGTAGTAATTAGCGAAACTAGTATAAATAGTGAAATTGATGTATCTAAATTTTTACGAAAAAAGATTGATTTCAGTGAGCAAACCCCTAACCTCCTCAATCGAATTAGTTTCCATCATTTTTGCCCGAATTTTACTTGCCCCGTTAAACCCGGAAATATAAATTTTGAAATATTTTTTGAGTACAGAATATGGTTTTTGAGTACCCCAAATTTTTTCCCACAAACCCAAATGAATCTTTAAAACCTCTATTCTTTGAGCTAAATCGACAATTTTTTGAGTTTGTAAATCTATAATTTCGCCACTTTCATTTTCTCCAAAATTTGGATTAAAAATCCATGGGTTTTGAAAAACTCCCCGACCAATCATCGCTCCATCAAAATTATGAAGTTCCATTTTTCGTTTTGCCATGACAAGACTTCGAATATCACCATTGACAATCAAAATTGACTGCTGATTTTTGGGTAAATCTTTTTGGATATCTTGTTGTAAATCCCTTATTTTAGCTATTTCTTCCCAATGATTTGGTACGCTACTTTGCTCTGCCACAGTTCTAGCATGAATAGTCAAAGCCTCTGGACGGCACCCACCCAACAAAAATCCAATCCAATTTTCAGTATCAATTTTACCAAAACCAATTCGAGTTTTGATGCTAAGCGGGATCTTGTTTTGCAAGCCTTCACGGGTAGCTAGCACGATTTCTTTAGCAAGTGTTGGGTTTTTGATCAGTGCCGAGCAAGCCCCTTGTTTGATTACATTTTTAACCGGACAACCCATGTTTATATCCAACCCATCAAACCCTAAATCCACAATCAAACGAGCGGTTTTTTGATAATCCTCGGGTGTAATTCCCCACACTTGAGCTACAATAGGTCTTTCAATTTTTGGATCAAATTTTAGCCTGTGAATCACTTTGGATTGCCCAACGCTTTGCATTCCTTCACAGTTGGTAAATTCCGTAAAAAACACATCTGGCCTACCCGTAGCACAAATAACCTGCCTAAAAACCGTGTCTGTAACATCTTCCATCGGTGCCAAAACTGTGAAATGTTTAGGTAAATTTTGCCAAAAGTTATTCTCCAAAATAGCCATTTTTAAACCCTTTCAAATTATCTTTTTGTTGTCTAAAAAATTAAACCGACTAAGTCGAATATTTCACCCCAAAAATTAGACTAATTAAATACAAAATAACCACCAACCACACAATCGCCACAATCAAAACTGCCCCTGCTGCAAGGTCTTTGATTACCCGTACTGACTCACTTTTTTCAGGATGAACCAAGTCGCAAAGCGTCTCAAATGCCGTATTTATCATCTCAAGAGCTATCACAATTCCCATCAAAATAAAATTTGCCATGGAACTAATCAAGTGACCATTAAAAATCCCAAGCAAAGTCAAACTAACTCCTAATGCAAACTGAATTCGGATATTTAATTCTCTAAAAAAAGCTAAATAAAGCCCAGAAAGTGCATAAAATATACTATCAAAGGGGTTGTACTTGGCGTGCTTTGAAGGAAGAATTTTAAGTTTTTGTTGAAGTTTCATAAAAGGCGAACCTTAGGATCTAAGTAAAAACTATCAATGAGAATGGGTCAATAACTGGGATTTGATTTCTTTAAAATCTTTATTTAATCAAACTTTATTTATTAAACTCTAAACTATCTTCTCAAAAATTTGTCTATGGTGGTCGCGACGCGAGTCGAACGCATAACCTTTTCCTTAGGACGGAACTGCTCTATCCAATTGAGCTACGCAACCAACCTAACAATCAAATAGAAAAATATTCTTTTTGTAAAATGAAACCTCTTAAACCATCCTACAAACAAAAACTAATTATAGAGTTTACTTAACATATTTTATCACACTGAGGATAGCTCTGATGGCTGTTTCGGCAAGTTGCTTTTCTTCGTAATTTTTTGCTTTCGCATATCTTTCCACAGCTTGAATAGCTTGATAAGAATCACTAGCAAGCTCTGTGCCTTCTATAGTCTGAGCAAACTTTTTATTTTTCTTGGCAATATATCCTATTAAAGCTAAGAACCCAAAAGTGCTGGCAGGTCCGTTCAAAAGTGGTGCGGAAATCGACAAAGCTAATCCTACCGGCGGGTTTATGATTGATATAACCGAGAAAAATGGCACAAAAAATGGACTTGCTCCAACTTCCAACAACTCTTTATTAATTACATCTGCAACTAGTTTTATAAAAGTACTATCCTTACCCTCTTGCCTAGGTTTTTTGACAGTAAAATCACTCACTTCTTTTGGATTAATGTTGCTATCTTTTAAATATGGACTTAGTAAAAGAGTTTTTTCTTCAGGTGAAAAAATTGCAGGGCTTTCAGCAGGTTCTTTTGACCTTTTCAAAAAGGTTTCTACTAAATTCACAATTTGATTTTTCCTCGAAAGTTTCTTGATTAGTTCCGTTTTCACCAAGGTGAGATCTTGCAAATCTTTTAAATATGAATCTTCTCCTTCCAGCAAAATACAGCTAATTTGATTCATAAAATACACACTTAACGCCGATACCACCTTTGATATTCGCTGAACTGCCAAAGGTTTCGTTCGGTCAACTTGGTTTATAAAATCTTTTAGTTCTTGATTTATTTTTGATAATTCATCTCTAATTTTTGCTTGAGCCCCTTTATCTTTAAGCCTTGTATATAAAACCTGACTCGCATCATTTTGTTCAATTTCATTGTCACTGTAATTGGTTTTGACTAGCTTTTCTATAATCTTTCCTATAATTCCATAGGGACTAGACCAGTTAAAATTTAATTTGAAATACTTTTCAGGTATTTAATATAGATTTTGATAATATGGAGCAAATCTGTCTCTAAGTCAAATACATATTTCTCTAAATCTTTTTTTGATTGAG
>JBIKIW010000057.1:0-7437 GCA_044361365.1 Limisphaerales bacterium
CTATATCTACACAAAAATGATGAATTATTTTTTTTAAATTGTAATTGCTTAATCTTTATCTGTATATCATAGAAATTAGTTTAGTTAGTGTTTGCTAACTAGTCTAGTTCCTTATAAATTATAAATCAATGATAACAATTTTAAAGGTTAAGGGAGAAATGGCGATCCGTGATCGCCTCTACAGTGATATATTAAATTAAGTCACGAATTTATTAGCTAGCAATATCCAACAATGGCGACGCGGAGGTCGCCGCTACAAATTCTTTTCTCAGCGACGCGAGGGTTTTAGTCGGGCAAAGCCAGCCTTGTTCATGCTTAGTGTGCCACTAGCACTTCTCTCAGTCGCCGTGGGGCTTGCGGTCGAACACAAAGTCCGACCTGTTCAGCATTGCTCCGCATGCCTTCGCTCAATCGCCGTGAGGCTTTGCCAAAAAAAAATCTTTTGCTGATGTTTAAATTATAACTTTTCTAAATGTCTATTTCGTTGCCTCAGAAGCCTGTTTATCTCAAAATTTCGCAGGATTTAGACTTTTTGGAGCTGTTTAAGTTGATTGAAAATAAATTTGAAAATTGTTATTTAATCGAGTCTTTGGGGCAAGAAAGTCAGGAAAGATTTTCGGTGATTGGATTTGATCCAGATGCGGTTTTTAGTAGTAAGCAGGTTGATCTTTTGGAAGTGGAAACTAAGGATTCGAGTTTTTCATACAATTTTTTGGTTGATAAAGAGCCTGGGGGTGTTAAATCTCAAGCTAATCAATCTAAATACAAACTGGAAATTAAGACTGAAAATGCCTATTTTGAGCTACAAAAGATCATTCCTCAAGATGTTATTTCTCGAAATTATAGTGGTGGTTTGTTTGGGTTTTTGAGTTATGAAGCTTATAATTTTTTTCAAAATAAGGTTAAATTACCGATTAGTGAGGATTTTGGGCTTTTTAAATTTGGTTTATACACAGACGGTTTGGTGCAAGACACTGTTACTGGCGAAATTTTTTATTTTTATTATAACAAAGATCGATCGGGAGAAATTTTAGAATTGATTGAAAAATTAAAATTGGGTTTGAAAGTTCCAGAATTGATTTTTGAAGCTAAATTTTTAGGACATTCACTAACTCAAAACCAGCACAGGCAAAAGGTTTTGAACACGATTGAAGAGATCAAAGCGGGAAATTCTTTTCAGGCAGAAGTTGGTATGAAATCTAGGTTTGAAATCAGCGGAAATCCACTGGCAGTTTATCAAAAATTACGAAAAGTGAACCCTTCGCCGTTTATGTTTTTTTGCAAATTTGCTGATCAAATTGTGTTGGGGGCAAGCCCTGAATTGCTGCTACGGCTCAAAAATGGGGAGTTACAAACGTCACCACTAGCGGGAACTGTAAAACGTGGAAAAGGTGAGGTGGAAGACAAACTTTTGGCTAGAAAACTCCTAAACGATCCTAAAGAAATTGCCGAACACAATATGTTGGTGGATATGCACCGCAACGATATTGGAACTGTAAGTCGGTTTGGTACAGTAAAGGTTAGAAACCTGATGGAGATCAAAAGATTTAGCCATGTACAACATATTTCTAGCGATGTGGTGGGGATTCTTGACCCGCAAAAAGACGGATTTGATGCGTTGGCGGCGATTTTGCCTGGCGGGGTGGTGAGCGGAGCTCCGAGGCTGGAGACTGTGAAGATAATTCAGCGAAACGAAATTGAACCGCGGGGAGTTTATGGAGGAGCTTTGGGGCATTTTGGATTAAATGGAAATTGTACTTTCACCCTTCCGATTCGTAGCCTTTTTATTAGTAAAAACAAAGCTTACGCTCAGACCAGCAGTGGCATTGTGTATGATTCTGACCCGCAAAAAGAGTATGATGAGTTGGTGAATAAACTGGCGGCCATGAAGAGTGTGTTGGAGGGCTTTGAGGGGTGAAAGGTTTGAATAATTCTCAATTAAATTCTATTTAGCACGAACAGCTGTAATTTCTAGTTTAATTTCTTCATCTTAAATTTAAGATATAGCTAAATCATATTTAAAGTAGATAACGAAGGCGAGGACTGTCTGAGCTTTAAAGCCTTTCTAAATTAGAAATGTATGATGCCAGTATCCGCAGACAAGTGTCTAGTTTAATATTGGTTTAGCTATATATTGGAAGTTTAAACAGGTTTTTAGTAAAATCAAAGAAAATTAAATTTTGACAAAAGTATTATAAAAATGTACTATAGCAGTATAAATTCAAACAACTATACTATATATGTCTGTCAAAACTAAAACCCTCAAAACTCCTAAAAAAACTAAAGTAATTCAAACCCGATTAGATGCTGATTTGGTAAACAAAGCCAACGAAATTTTGGATGGAATTGGACTTACAACTTCGGATATTTTTAGAATTTTACTCAAAAAGGTGGTGGCAACTGGAGAAGTCCCGCTAAGCCTAACTTTTACAAGACCTTATTATACTGAGGAGCAATTGAAACAGGTCGAAGATTCGTTAGATGATATAGAAAATGGCAAGGTTTATTCTTTTAAAACTTCTTCTGAAATGGATAGATTTGTGGAAACTTTGTAATTACTCGATATGTACGAACTCGCTTACACTCTAACTTACCTTAAAATATACAAAAAATACATCCAAAAAGACCAAAAACTGCTCAAAGCTCTAAACAAAACTCTGGAGTTGATGACGCAAAATCCGTTTTATAGCTCACTAAATACACATAAAGTAGATACCAAAAGAAACAAAGATATTTACTCGTCTAGGATTACTGGAGATTGGAGAATTGGCTGGGTGTTTGATGAGAAAGCCAAAAAAGCTATAATTATCTGCCTAGAAGTTGGCACTCACTCGGGAGCGAGTCAAATTTATACAAAGGCGAGTTAGGTTTGACAAATTGAGTATTTATGTGTAAATTATACACATAATTTGCTTTTATACTACTTATGTCAACTTATCGTGTAAATATTACTGTTGATGAAGATCTTAAATATATTTTAGATTTGATGCACAAAGCCTACCCAGCTCTTAAAGATGCAGATCTTATAAAAATGGCAACTAGTGGTTATTTTTCCCTAAAAAGAGACGATTTTGAGCATGTTGAATTTTTAAATGAGGTTGATAGCGACAGCCTAATGCAAGCCAAATCCGAGCCTGAAGATGCTAAAATTCCAACCTTCAAAACAGGAAAAAACTTGGTGAAATTTCTACAAAAATAGAATATGTACGAGCTTAAACCAAAAAATTACTTTGTTAAAAAGTACCAAAAACTGGTAAAGAAAAACTCACTTTTGGAAGGAAAAATTGAAAAGGTTTTTGATAAAATGATTGCCGATCCGTTTGAAATTTCTTTAAAAACTCACAAAGTTAGGAGTAAGTTTGGTGTCGAAGCTTTTAGCACTAGTATAAACGGTGATCTAAGAATTATTTGGGACTTTAGCCAAAATAGAATTAATATTATCGACCTACTCGATATTGGTGGACACTCAGGAAGTAGCAAAGTATATCAATAAAACAAAAATCCCAGCTTTAGGCTAGGAATCGATGAATTTTGCACACACCGAAACTAGGAGCTTCAAGTGTGTGGTTAGGAGGCTTATTTACAGATTAAAAAGACCTTATTCGTTTTTAGTTGTGAGACCTCCTTTTTCGTACAAATGTGGAAAATCTGTGTGATTTGAGGGTCGATTAGCTCTTTCAACAGCCCAGTTACAAGAATTTACCAAGCCGATTAGAATGATTGCCAATAAAATGTGAGTGCCGCTCATCTTTCTACCAAATAAACTCCAATTTCAGCCAAAAACCAAGGTTAGTGACTACGCTCACCATAGCAAAGAGAGAGTGTGTTCTGTCAAAAGTAATTTTTTGAGGTAGAAAATTTAGTTTTTATAACTAATCCACTATCTGATTAGAGGCTGAAATCATAATCCACCCCGTCAAAATCTACAATTTTGCCACCCCTCAAGAGGGGAATCAGGCACCACAGGGAACAGTTATATAATACTTAAAAAACCTTTAGAATCAGCTCAAAAGCTTAATTTGACATGCCCAAAAAAGTGCAATATGATTGCGGGAATAGGCTATTTTAATACAAATTTAGCTTTTATGACAAAAACAAAGAAGAGTCCTCTACTCTATTTAGGGATAATTTTTACTTGGATTTTACTGCTTTCACTTTTTGCAGCGGAACTGCTCCAGGTTTTTTATGATGCTGGGGTATTTTCTAGTACAAAAAACCAGTTTGTAGCTGTTTTAATAAATAGTTCGGCAGTTTTGGTGGTAATTTTGATGGCGTATTTTTGGTTAAATGGACTAAAAGATATTTTTTATACCGGTGTTTTTTGGTTGGTTGGCGACAAGTCCAAACTTGCTTCCATAAATTCAGAAAACAGAAGCTTGGGTTATCAGCCCAAAGTTGATCTAATTTATACCGTTTGTGATGATTTTGATGCCAATAGTTTGGAGGTTAGTCTTTTGCAAGATTATCCAAAATGGCTCCTCAATTTTTATATTTTAGACGACTCCAAAAAACCTGAATCTAGGCAAGAAATCGACCTCTTTGCTCAGCAAAATTCACTCCAAGTTATACGTAGAAATTCTAGCCAAGGTTACAAAGCCGGAAACATCAACAATTGGTTAAATAGTGATTTGGAGTTTGGAGAATTTTTTGTGATTTTAGATAGTGATGAGATTATTCCGCCCAATTTTGTATCAGAGTCGGTTGGGTTTTTTGCTGATAGTGGGGTGGGGATTGTGCAGGCAAATCATGTTGCAACCCGCACTCACACCGACTTTGCTGATTTGTTTGGTCAGGGAGTTGCTAGTCATTGGGTGACCTATCAGGCGATGAAAGAGCGATTTGGGTTTTTGTCGCTTTTGGGGCATGGAGCAATGCTAAGAACCAGTGATGTAAAAGCAATTGGAGGTTTTCCTGAAGTTGTTGCTGAAGATTTAGCTTTGTCCATAAAACTAGCTGAAATAGGCAAAAGAATGGTGTTTGCTAAGGATATAATATGTGAAGAAACTTACCCGGTAGATTATTTCGCTTTCAAAAAACGCCATGCCAAGTGGACGATGGGAAATATGGAATTTATCAAAAAATTTAGCGGTTTATTTTTGAGTAAAAAGCTGACTTGGTTTGAAAAAGTGGATATTTTGCTATTCGTCTATAATCTGCCTCTTACTGTCCTTTTTATCACCTTTTTGTTGATTCACTTGGTGGTTTTCCCAAGTGTTGGATTTGTACCAAACTATTCTACGACTCTTTTGTTACCAACCGTTCTTACTCTCCTTGCTCCACTTTTAAACGACCTAATTTACTTTGTTGGAAAAAAAGACTTGCTTGGGTATATTCGCTATTTTTTGGCTTCTGTATCGCTTTATGGAAGCTTATATTTCATTTCATTTTGGTCGGCAGTCAAGGCCTTGTTTGGCAAAGCTGTGTTTTTGGTAACTCCCAAAACTGGTGAAATTCACTCACTGTTTTCTTCGATTATACGAAATCGTAGTGAAATATTTTTCGGGTTAGTTCTATTCGGTATTTCCTATATTATAAACCAACCTTGGTCGGTGATTTTGATAGTGGTGCCCTCAATTTTATCAGTTTCATTAGGGCTTTTGGGTAAAAAAGTAGATCACAATAGACATTTTGCCATCAGTAAAGCCTATCAAATTTTGGCAGTTTTAATTTTGATGGTCGGAATTGGGGTTGGAATGAACGCTCAAGTTTTTACTAATAACGTAAGGTCTGGGCAGGTGGCAGGGACAAACGAAATTAGAGATAAAAATCGAGAACTGGATAATCTGGCAAGGCAAATAACACCTCAAAATTCAGTAAAAGTGAAGGAGTGTGTAGATCGAGCAGTGACCAAAGCTGACTTGGAGAAGTGTAGGGAGCTTGCTGAGGGGAGATAGGGTTTGAAGTAGATTGAATAATTGACAAAAGTTAGGCAAAAAACTTTATTTTAATGGTCAAAACCTCAGCTTAAATAGGATTACCCCCCCATCTTGCAACAAATAGATCAGCAAAAATAAGAACTTGAAAATCTTCGACTTACCAAGCCTGAATATTTAGCCAAAATCCGTGAAAAATTTAAGCTAGAATACAACTTTTATTCCAATAACTTGGAAGGAAATACGCTTACTTTGGGTGAAACTAGGAGTTTGATTTTGCACTCTTATAAAGTTACAATCGATAAAAAACTCAAAGATATTGAGGAAATGAAATCTCATATTGGAGTATATCGTGAAGCAGGCTTACCCCTAAAAAATAATGATACTTTTTCTTGTTTACAGCTATTTAATCATAAGATAAGCTAATAGATAATAATTAAATTATTTCTGCACGGTAATATTGAGAAAAAAACCATTGTCCAAAGTGTAAATCTAAGAAGGTTGTAAAGTCGGGTAAGTATAAATCTAAACAAAAATATAAGTGTAAAAACTGTGATTGTCAGTTTATTCTCAAAGATAATTCTCTCAGTCGCCGTGGGGCTTGTGGGTCGAACAAAGTCCGACCTGTTCAAGTTACGCTACGCTAACTCTTGTTAGGCTTTGACTAAAAAGAAACCATTGAGTTTTGTTTATTTAATCAAATATTTTATGCGTCTTAATCAATATATAGCCAAACATACTGGAATTTCTAGGCGAAAAGCCGACACCATTATTAGCTACAAAGAAGCCAAAGTAAATGATGAAATTGCCGTACTTGGAACGAAAGTTGGGGAAGAAGATAAAGTGGAGGTTTTTGACGGAAGAGTTTGGAAAAATATCAGCAAAAATACAGATCAATCGACCGTTTTGTTGCTTTATAAGCCCAAAAAAGTTATGACTACTCGTGATGATCCAGAGGGTAGGGAGACGATTTATGATGTTATTCCACCTGAATTTGAGGATTATAAATCTGCGGGGAGGTTGGATTTTATGAGTGAAGGACTGTTGGTGCTGTCGCAAAATGGACATTTGATTTTGTCACTTACTCATCCAAAATTTAAGACCAAAAAATCTTATTTGGTGGGACTACATTCTCGCCTAACCCCAGAGCAAATCGAGATTGCAAGAAATGGAGAAATTGAAATTGAGGATTATCTTTTGAATCCGGTAGAAATAACCGATGCCGATGCCAAAAAGTATGGTTATCTAAGACTTCAAAGAGATTTTTATTGGTACGACTTTACCCTTACTGAAGGCAAAAACAGGCAAATCAGGAAAATGGCAACTTATTTTAACAACTCAGTTGGAAGGTTGATTAGAGTAGCTCATGGTCATTTTAGCCTAACTCCAGAGATTTTTGAAAAAGGGTTTGTGATGACTTCAATGATTGAGAATGTGGGTAAATAATAGTTATAAATGGTTAATTGTTAATGATACACTCAAACCCGCATCAAAATACACACTCAAAGCCTACAAAACTCATTCCATTCAAACAGTTGTAGTCTTTTCTTTGTGTATTTTAATT
>JBIKIW010000058.1:0-7424 GCA_044361365.1 Limisphaerales bacterium
TTTGAATACTGTTGCTATTACAATCATATCAGAAGGCATCAAGGAATAGACAACATGACTCCTTATCAAAAGCTCAATTCTGTCACTGAATAATTTGACATATACAACCCTGAACTTGTTTCAGGATCTTATCCGACATTAAAATGATAAATTTCTAGTAGAGGCGACCACCGTGTCGCCATTTTTACCCGTAAATATCAAATAAAGTCCCCACCCGGGGGAAACCGACAGAACGAAGTGGCTGGCGGAGGGGGTGGCGAGGAGCCGTCCAAATGCACCGTAGGGGACGGATTTATCCTCCCCGTCTTCAAATTACGGCTAACCAGGCGACGGGAATCAGAGAGAAATAAATTATTTTTTAAGCTCAAATTGTATGAGCAGCGGGTTTGGTAGTATTATGAATTATTATTCTCCAAAATGCGATTTAGCTTGTCTTGAAGGGCTTTAGCGAGTGAACTTTGTCCGTAATTTTCTTTTAGGAGGTAGGCTTTGGCTATGTTTTTTTGGTCTAGTTCGAATAATTTTTGGTACAAGTTGTGGCTAATTTCGGTGATGTTTTTGCCTAAATTTATAAGTTCAATTTTCAATTTAGCGTTGAATTTTTGACCTAATTCTACTTTAATTTCAGTTAGTTTTTGGTCAGAAGCTAAAAGTGCAAAAGGTGTATTTGTGTTTATTTGATCAAGGTTTTGGATCTGCGTAACTGGAGTTTTGGGGGCGTAGTGTTTGTATTTGCTGCCGGGGACGGTGTGCAGACTTTGTTCAGATTTATAGTCAAAAATCTCAGTTTTTAGGTCGAATTTTCCCAAAATATTTTGAATTTCCAAAAAGCCTATTGCACCTTGGCGGAGGATTTGTACGGAATTTGGTTTTGTGCAGTCGATTATGGTTGATTCCAAGCCGATTTCAGAGCCTCCTCCATCTACAATTCCAGCAATTTTGTCTCCCAAATCTTTTTCGACCATCAGGGCTGAAGTTGGGCTGAATTTACCTGAGGTGTTGGCTGAGGGTGCGGCTAGGGGTTTGCCGGTTTGTTTGATTATTTCGATGGCAATCGGGTGATTTGGAATGCGAATTACAGCGGTGTTTCTGCCTCCAGTAGCTGGAAGTAGTGGGGAATTGGTAGGAATTTTAAACAAAAAACTGATTGGACCGGGGGTGAGTTTTTCTAGTAAAATTTGAGCGTAATCTGGAATATTTGGTACATATTCGGCAAGCATTTCTAGCCCGTCAAAGTGACAAATTAGAGGATTGTCGGTAGGTCTGTTTTTGACCTGGTAAATTTGAGAAATAGCTTTTTTACTTTCAGCCAAACCCGCCAAACCATATACAGTTTCGGTTGGAATTGCCACCAATTTTTCACATAGCAAAAGTTCTACAACTTCAGGAATTTGGAGGATCATGATTTTAACTAAAACTAAAAATATTTGTTGGGCAAGGGAGGAGGGGTGTGGTTTTAAGATAATTTCTTAAGTCTTTTAGTCCAAAACCTCTACAACCATACTTTCACCACCATCTCCAGTTGAATTATTTATGCTTTGAGGAATTTCCACAGTGACTGTAATTTCACCAGCTGGTAAGTTTACCTCCACTTTTCCTTGACCTACTGGGGTGAGAGTAATTTTGACTAATTGCTCAGAAATTAGACTGCCGTTTTCGTCAGTTATAGTGATTTTTACAATATCTCTTTGCTCGATTTTTTGACTGTATTTCGGAACGCTTTTTCTGGAAGGGTTTTCGTCTTTTATTCTCAAATCAGAGTTTAGTTGTCGTGGTACAAAAGTGAGTTGTAGGGTAGTTGGTTTGGGAGTTTCAAATTTTTGATGCATGGTTTTGAGGGTATGATAGTCACCATAATTAGTTTGTCTATCTCCTTGTTTTTGTTGATCAGAATCAAGATTGTGAGTGTCGGTTTTCATTGGGGTGTTTATGTTTACACCAATTGTGTTTGATGAAAAGTAGCCTAGGTATTGAGTCCCCAAAAGATCTACATTTTCTTTACCATTAATTTCAAACTTATCACCATTTATTTTGATCGGATTTTGGCTAAACATTTCGCCGTTTGAGTTAAAAGTCACTCCTGAAGATCTTCGACTTTGCTTCTCCTCCCCTTTTAGTATGGACTCTTTAGAAAAAGCCTCTCTTGGGTCATTGCCAACAGCGGTAGTAATATTGATTTTATCAAGATTTTGATTTCCAGACGCTATTTCAAAGTTCACATTTCCCATATTTTCACCATTAATATAATTGGCACTTAAAATTACGCTTCCACCAACAGGAATAACAATCTGAGTGGGTTGTGAGACTAAATTGTGATTTAGGTAAAAAGGTCTGCCGGCAAAGCTTTGGTTACCATAATTTTTGTAATAAGAAAGAGCTAATCCTGGACCACTAGTTGTTATGTTTTGAGCGTTCAGGGTTTCTACGCTTGCCACAGTTTGTTGGTTAGCAATATCGGTATAGACAAAACCCGCATTTCCTAATAAAAAAGCCCTGTTTAGATTCAAAACTGTTGGTTGATTGGTGGGATTTTGGAGTTTGATATAAAATTTTAGGTCGCCTTTGTGAGAAATATCCCGGTTGTGACTAAAATCCACACTAAACTTTTTGGTAAATTCTAACGGCATTTCTTTGGTGTTTAAAATTCCGTTGTGGTAAGTTTTTTCGGGATAATTTCCAAACCAAACCAAGTTTTTGGGGTCAAGTTTAAGTAAAGCTGGCTGGTAGTAGCTTGTGAGATCACCGTCTCTAACAATATTATAAATTTTGTTTTCTTTCACAAATTCCTCATAAATTCCACCTTCTTGAGGGTTTCCATTTTGGCTAAATTTGAATAAATAAGCTGATGGTTCGTAATCTTTAGGGTTGTTGTTCCATTTTGCTAGACCGTTTGGAATAATCAGTTTGCTGTCGTAGGATTCGGGTTGGTAGGTGTATTCCTCAGTTGGTTTTTGGCTTTTTTTAAAAGACGACTCTTCAGAATTTTGATCGGCTAATTGTTCGTTTTGCTCTGGTGGATTAGAGTTTTTAGTGGTTTTGTTTTGGTTGACATCCCAAATCGCAAAACCGGTGCCTGCAATAATTGAGGCTGTACAAGCTCCGATTAAGCAAAGCCAAGCATTTCGCCAGTTAAATTCTGGTTGTTTTTGGTTAGTAATGAGGTTTTTGATCTTGGTAGAATTGATTATATTGTTGTTTGTGTTTGTAATTCCAAGCTTTACCAAGTTTGCTTTGACCAAGGCGTTTATTTTACGGACTTCCTCATAGCTGTTTCTGGTGGAGAAGATTATTTTAGCAACACTATCATCATTTATCAATAAGAAAGGGTTTTTGAGAAATGCTCCTATCTGTTCTACTTTTTCCTCATTAGAAAGGTTTTTGTTGGCAATAATATCACTAATAACTTTATGGGTAAAAGTGTTGATTTGCTCTTTTTCAGCATTGTTTAATATAAAATCCTTAACCTCATGATTATTTTTATAGATTGATTCAAAGAGCTTATTAAATTTAGCTAAATCTATATTTTCTTTTGTCAAAGATTTTCGTTCGAGAGTCATTTATTCTCTTTTTGTAGTATATTTTTTTGCTTTATTCAAGGGTTTAAAGGTTGTTTAGTTTTATCAGAAGATTATTACAAATTTCTTCGACTTTATCTCGATCCAGCTCTAATTTAACTTTGCCACCAGATAAAATTTTCTCCTTATAATCCTCATTTTGATCGCTAAATTCTATTTCACTATTCAATAGCTGATTTAAAATTTTCCGTATAATTATCAAAAATTTCTTTAAATTTGCTTTGGACTCCGGAGTTAAATCTCTAAACTGTGGATAAAAGCTGTTGTTATTTACAAAACTACCAAGATTTCCAAACAAAAACGAGTTCTGCATGATTCCAGTTGATCCATTTATGCCTAAATAATCAGAACTTTTGATACTTTGATTGTGTCGATAATCATTTTGAATTGTTATTTTTTTGGAGCTAAAAAGGTGAATCAGGCGAATAATTTCTTGTTGAGTTTGGTCTGGATTCTTTAAAAACTCTGTAAATTCTGGGCTGGCAAAATAATTTTGACCATAAAATTGATTGGACTTTTCCACGCCGTATTTGTACTTTTGAGCGATTTGGTTTGCAAAAAATAAAGTTTGTAAAAAGTTGTTGGTCAGCTGTTCGTTGAGTTCCCGTTGTTTTTCGAGAGTTTCATATTTGGTGTGTTTTTCGATAATTTTTAGTGGCTCCAGCTGGGTATTATTTGCAGTTTGGATATTATTAAGGCTTCGTTCATCTTCAGATGTTTGTAAATTTCCTAGTAAAAGTTGTTCATTGACCTTGATTTCAGGTCTTGCAACATTGGCAGATGCGTTGTTATTAAACTGATTTTGGTATTGAGTTGTCGTGGGTTTGTAATCTATATCTTGGGGAATTTGAGGTGATTTTTCTTTTGAATTTCCTATTTTACTTCCAACCAAAACCAATGTCGCCAATCCGCCAATTACTAAAGGAGTATTCGGGCTTTGCTGTTCGGTCGGAGCTGGTTCAACTATTTTTAAATTCGGAAAAACACTCTTTGTTTCTAAAGTTAAAGGCTGAATATCTCTAGTAACCGCTGATTCTTTGTCTTTAGTAGAGATTTTTGACTGGAATATTTGTTTTTGAGGTGTCAAAGTAGGAGCCGGGTTTTGTATCAATGTTTGCTCTTTTAAAGTATCACGAAGTCTTTGTGTATTTTGAGGATTTTTTTGAATCGTAGTAGTGTTGCCACTAGCTGAAATAAGTGCAGTTAGGGCTAAAGAGGAAGCAATGGTAGGAAGTTTTGGTAAGATTCTTGAGTTGGCTTGCAAGAGTCGCTGACCCACTTGAGCAGTAAGTTTTTTTCTAAGCTCGTTTAGTTTTTGAGAGGTTTGATTTTTGGAATTATCAGTATTTTGAGTTTGTTGTGGCAATTTTGGTCTGGGAAGTTTTAAACTATCAGGGTCGTTGTCGTAGCCGCCATCAAAATCCTTTGAGTTGGGATCTTTGCCAGCTAGAGCAACTGGATTTAAATGTATTCTTTCGTACCAAATATTCCCATTCAAATCTGATTTTTGTAGATAAACACAGGATTCAACGTGTGTGTCTTTTTTAGCAAAGGTATTGTCTCCAAAAACTTTTTTGTTACTAGTTGAAACATAGCCACCCTGACTGCTAACCACCATCCCCATGTTGAACAAGATAAAATGAACCACATCATCTAAGTCTTGGCACTGTCCAATTTGGCGTACAAATACTTTTTCTAGGGCGTTAGTATAGTATTTTTCTGGGGTTGTATTTGGAAAATCTTCGTTGCTTTTGTAGATCACGCCACTTTCGAGTATAACTTCAGACACTTTTTTTATAAATCCATTTAAATCAGATTCACTCATTCCAGCGTCGCCGTAATCCTCTAAAAAATCGTAATATTCTTTATGGACTGCAACTAAATCTTGAATTGCTTTTTGGGGTAAAATATCCTCAAAAATATACCAATAGTGATAAGGTTTGATATCCTCGATTTTATTTCCCGCCTGAATAAATTTTGAATTATTAAATGTATCTACAAACTGACTTTTTTCCTTAATAAAACCTTTTAACTTTTCCACCTGATATTCTTGCAAGTTTTTCAGCTTTTCGTCTCGATTTTGCCAAACGGATTCGCCTGGATGAAAATTGCTGTATAATGCTCCTCTACTTCCATTTGGTCGCTCTGGCAAATTGGCTGGAGAGAATAAAATTTTGACTTGAATATTCCTTTTACTTTTGTTAACAACATAAAACTGCTGAGGAATGTTGGTTTGTGTATCAGATTTAACTCGAATATTAACATCCTGGGGGTTTTCTACAAAAACGCCCTTTAGCACATTGAAAGATGGCGGGTATAAAGTAGTACCTGAATCAGCTTCAACAAAATATGTCATTACCAAAGAGTCAGGAATTTGATCCTGTAAATTTGTTAATTCTTGGGGTTTTTTTGGAGATACTATTGAAGTTTCTAGGTCTGGGATTATTTGAGTCTTTTTTAGTTTGCCATTTTGGATTTCTAAACTAAACGGAAATTCGCTAGGAATAGCTTCAAATGGGTATCTACTCTCTGGTGAAATGGAGGCGTAAATGTATTTTTCGGGATTTTCTTTTTGATCAATTTGTTCTCTCGATTCTTTTAATTTTTCTTCAGAATTGTTGCCAAATTTATTCCATTGACACCAGCTATGATATTCATTTAAAAACTCGATTACTTGAGTTTTGTTTTGTGCCAAAGGTTGCGGTGACTCAATAAATTCTTTTAACTTTTGCTTGAACTGATTAGCCAATAAGGTATTGTTTATTCGATCTTTTGAAGTCCCGAAAGTTTGTAAAAATGGAACAATTACCTCAGTTAGGTCTAAATGCAGGTTTTTGAGTGAAATTCGCAAAAAAGTGTCTGTGATTTGGTTAATTACAGCTACCAAACTTTCTTGCTGCGGGTCGTATTTAGATAGAATTTGCTCTAGAGTTTTTTTGTACTCGCTTGTTGTGTAGAAAGAAACAGTGTCTTGATTGACTATAGAATCTAACTTTTGATTGATTTTTTCAACTAATTTGGTTAATACCTCTTTTTTATTTAATCTTGATTGTGGTAAGCTTTCTAATGCTAAAATAGGGGTCTTAATTTGCTCTAAGTAATCAAAGAAATGTTCAATGTCATCAATAGTATCAAATGCCATTTTCTTTTTTTCAACAGCCAATAAATCACAATTTATCAGCCAATCAATTTTTGTTTGTATATCCAGATCTTCCAAAATATATTTTTCTGGATTAGCAGATTTAGAATTTATGAATTTATCAAGATTTTGAATATAGGCTGAATTAGAATATTCCAAATCCAATTCTACAGTTTCAATTTCGGGAACGGCTTCAAGTTTTTTAAATTTAACAGTTTGATTGTATATCTGCAGATCTACTTGTTCTTGGTTTAGTGTGTGGGCTTTTTCAAAAACTCTTTCCAGATAATTTGTGATTTTGGTAAGTTTTTGGTAGTCAAGTTTGTCCAAATTTTGAGCTAAAAATTTTAATATTTCTTCAAAATAAGCTCGTGGACTTGTATTGTTGTGCCAATTATAACCCAAGATTTGATCACAAATTTCCTGTAACTCACGATCGTTTGGAGATAAAATATCCTCTGCCCCAAAAATATCGTTTCGTTCAACCAATTTTTGCAGTTCCAAAAGTTTATTTTTGACTTGGTTTGCTCGCCATTTATTTACTGCCAAGTTTGCGTTATAACTTTCAGCTGGCTGATAAACTTGCCTTCTAACATCTGCTTCTGGATTTCTGCCTAGGATTATACCTGCTCGCCTTGCCAAACTATTACCACCGATAATAGGAGCGTCTTGGATAGATGAATTGATTTGTCCCACAAAGCTTCTAAGAG
>JBIKIW010000020.1:0-26168 GCA_044361365.1 Limisphaerales bacterium
CTCAATCAAAAAAAGATTTAGAGAAATATGTATTTGACTTAGAGACAGATTTGCTCCATATTATCAAAATCTATATTAAATACCTGAAAAGTATTTCAAATTAAATTTTAACTGGTCTAGTCCCTTTTTAAAATCGATTGATCTAATTTGTCAGATAAATGATTGTTAATACAGCCTAATAATTTATCAATTTTCTGTTTGTAAGTTTCAGAGATTTTTTGCTCAATTTGAAGGTCAATTTGCCAGTTTGGAAGAGAAGAGTTTTTTAAATCTAAATTTTCATCCCAGGCTACTGGCATGGGCTCTAAAGATTTTAGCTTGATGTATTTAACTAAATAATTATGAGCAACTTTCCAAGTATAAGCAGGAAAATTAGTTATATTATTAGCCAAAAAAATAGTGTTCAAAGTCTGAGAAGTTAATTCTTCAACTTCATATTTACTATTTACTCGCCTGTAAAAATAAGCATAAACCCTAGAATACCAATATTGCCAGTCGTCTAGACTAATTGTTTTTTTAACCATTGTGGGGTATATTATAGATTTTTTTAGTTGAAATTGCAAGCTCACCTATATAGTGTACAGGTGTGACAATATTTAACCTAAATAAATCTCTAAATCTCTAATTAGTGAAGATTTCTTGGCAAAAATAAGCGTACCAAACCAAGCTAAACCAAGCTACTCCAACACCAGTAACCGATTTAGAAAGAAAATTTTGACTGTTTGAACTATACACTTTTTGCTGCCAATTTTTTATGGCATTTTCAAGCTCAGAATTGTTTAAATTTGGATTGTAAAAACTTTTTTGAAATGGATTTTGAGTGTAGTAATCAGCTAATCTAGGATTAATAACTGCTATACAATCAGGAATTTGATCGTGTAAGTGGTGATGGTCGGTTATAATTAAATCACATTTTTGGCTAGCTTTTACAATATCAGCTTCCTCTACCGAATTAATTCCACAATCTACTGAAATAATTAGGTCGTTCGGTTTAACTAGTTCTGTCATAGCCTCAGGGTTAATTCCGTAGCCTTCAGTAAATCTGTCTGGAGCGTAGGTGCTGAGATTTTCAGGTAAAAAACCTAAATCCAAAAGTCCTTGATGCATCACCCCAGTTGCTGTAATCGCATCGGTGTCGTAATCGCTATAAATACACACTTTTTCGTTGTTAATTTTAGCTTGAAAAACTCTGGCACAAAAGTTTTCAATATCAAACAAATAGGGAAGTTTTTGGGAGTATTCTTCAAGGGATAATTGAGTGAAAAATTTATTGTAAGTTTGAGTAGATTCAGGCTTCGGGAATCTTTGAACGTATTCTTGAAGGGTAGGGTGCATAGTGTTTACCAAATTTAGTTTTAGTTTTTTTGGCAAATGGTGTGGGGTGAAAATGGTTATAAATTTTTATCTTCGATTTGCTTTTTCAACTCTTCTTTGTTTGGCAGATATAGTTGATATTTACTAGCAAAAATTTGGCTGTTTTCTGGCAAGGTAATTTCCACCATACTATCTTTTTTATCTTTACAAAGCACAATTCCAACCGTCGGATTTTCCTCATCTGTCTTCACAAATCTGTCGTAATAATTTACATACATCTGCATTTGCTCTAAATCCTGATGTTTGAGTTTTCCAATTTTCAAATCCACCAGCACAAAGCATTTCAGAAGGCGGTTATAAAAAACCAAATCTACAAAAAAGTGTTCTTCTTCAAAAGTAAATCGCTGTTGTCTGCCTACAAATGCAAAGCCTTTACCGATTTCTAGTAAAAAATGCTCAATTTTGCTTATGATTGCTTTTTCCAACTCACTTTCTGAGTACTCTGGTTTTTCTTCCAAACCCAAAAACTCTAAAATAAGCGGGTCTTTGACTATGTCCGCAGAATTTTCTGGCTCGTGATATGTTTCCATGCTCTCCTCCAAAACCTTATTTTTATCTCTACTAAGAGCTACTCTTTCAAACAAACCTGAATCGATTTGCCTTTGGAATTGACGAATAGACCAATTACCTAAACTGATTTCTTTTTCATAAAAAACTCGCTCAACCTCTTCCATTCTCATCAAAATAAGGTAATGCGACCATGAAAGATTGAAGTTTGGAGATTTAGCAGACACTGTCTGTTGTTTTTGATAGGTTACAAAGAAATTTTTCATCTGCTGTAAATTCGTAACAGAAAAACCCTTGCCGTATTCTTTGGTAAGCTCCGCACTTAAATTTTTCAAGATTTCCTTGCCGTATTCTGCTCTATTTTCACCATTTTGCTCATCTTCTACGATCATCTTTCCTATTTCAAAATAGGTCTTGACCATTGTAAGATTTACAGTCTGAACAACTTGTTTTCTAGCCTGGTCTAGGAGGTTTTTGATGGTGGTGAGGAGTTGGGGTTGAGGCATAGGTTAAGGATTAGTTAAAATATTTGTATTTATAAATTGATTCCCTCTATCTAATAAATCTTTGTAGGTTATAACTTCAATATTGTGTAAATAATAGTTTAGTTTTCTTAACGCTTCTTTTTTAGGATCATTCCAATTTTCGCTATTACCAATAAGAATAAAGGCACGAGGTTTTAAAAATAAAACTTTTTGTTGAGTTTCATTTTGCACTTTGTTTTCATTTTCAAATCTTAACCTATCAATCTCTATTAAATAATTTACGACTTGCCCAATTGCACCATTTGTTTCTGATGTCCATTTCCAAGAACCTTTGTGGCTTAAATCTTCAGCTAAAACTTCATCTTTTGGAAGCTTAATTTCTAAAATATCAACAAAGCCATCAATTGTTGGATATAAAAAATCTGGCATTATCCCTGATAAATTTATTTTTGCTTTTTCTATAGGGCTTTTGTAATTTACACCAAAAAGCCAATTATTTTTTGAAATCCAATTTTGCCACGAGTCATCTCCTTTTGTTTCTGAATAATATTTTTTTAGTCTTTCCTGAAATTCGTTTAATACTTTTTTTCTTTCAACTTGGATTCTTGCATAAGATAGCTTTGTTGCTAAATCTGGATTAGATTTCGACAAATCATTCCAAAACTCGTCACTATAACCGTTGCTGATAATTTTTTTGATAACTTCAGCTTTATTTTTAGTAGTTATTATAATTTTTTCTGGGTCGACTATAGCATATTTATTATCAAAATCTCCTGTATCAATAAGGTCTTTAAATGATTTTAAAAAACTAATAAGCTTCCAAAACTCATTTTTACCATCATCAGAGCTTGAAAAGCTAATTGTAATAATATCACTCTTAGTTTCTTTAACTTCGTCTGTCTTTTTGATTATTTTTTTAAATGTTAGTCGAGGTATAAATTTGGTGCTTCCAACTTCTTCAGTCCAAAAACTAATTTCACAAATCGTTTTAACCCTAATTTTATCTGACAAAATAAATTTATCATAAATATTATGTTTGTTATTTCTTTCAGAGATGAAACACTGGGTTCCGTCATTAGAACGATTTATTTCTAGCTCGTCTAAATTGCGAGTCATTAAGTTAAATTCTTGTACTGAAAGATTATAAGTGGGTATTATTGGTGGCATATATTTGGGATCAAATGGTGAAATAGACATAGACATTTTAATTTTACAACTTATAAAGCCCCCGAACCAAACCTTCAATCTCGCCGTCCACCTTTTCCACCTGCCGCCCCAACTTCAAAACCCTGCTTGTATCCATTTCAAATGAGCTGGTATTACCCGCAAAGGCTTGGCTTTGTTTTAAAGTGGTATCTTGAAAAGGCGTTTATTGATTAGTGGAATAACTAGCTCTTAGCAACAGGGTTATTTTTGAAAATATGATTTATAGCAACTTGGCTTGGTATTTTGCTAAAAAAGTTGAAGCAGTTTTGAGGTTGTTCTTGACAAATTCCTAAAATCAGGAACTTATTTGAAGGTTGCCTGGGTGGCGGAATTGGTAGACGTGCTAGCCTTAGGAGCTAGTGTCGAAAGGCGTCAGGGTTCGAGTCCCTGCTCAGGCACCATTTTAAATTTTTCCTCGATCTTTTAGAATAACCAAAAATTGACAAATTATAGATATTTTTGACTTAATTGAATTCTATCTAAAGCGGTCGTGGCGGAACGGTAGACGCACTACCTTGAGGTGGTAGCGAGTATTACACTTGTGGAGGTTCAACTCCTCTCGACCGCACCAAAAAAACAAAAAACATTTATGCCACTGTGGCGGAATTGGTAGACGCACGGGACTCAAAATCCCGCGATAGCAATATTATGAGAGTTCAAGTCTCTCCGGTGGCACCACAAAAAAACAGTTGATAAAAAATAAATAGAATTTAACTTAACTAAAGCCAAAGAATTTTCTCCTTTTAAATAAGGAGGATTTTTTTTGTTTAAATTTATAGCTGTAGCCGAGAATATCTACAGAAAATTAGGCAAAAACCCACAGTCTCATTCCGAAATAATTAATCACTAGAGTGACAGCTACAGTGCAAAGTTTTGCTAAAAGTGGCCAGTGATCTTGAAGTAGTTTATATGGTTTGATTTTCTCCAAAATAAATTTGTTGGTGGTTAGAAATTCGATCGTCCAAACTGAAGCCAAAAGCCCTGCTGTAGTAACCACTCCAAATTTGAAATACAACCACAGACTGTCTGGTTGAGTGTTTCCAAAGGCGTATTCTTTGTTGGAAAAATAGCTAATTACAGCTGACACAACAAATGACAAAGCTTGAGCTAAAGCGTATCGGTTTAATCCAAATTTTTTGCTAAGTTTAACCCACCAACTATCTTCTTGAAACACCCAAACTAAAATCCTCCAGAGTATTAAGTCTATAATAGTTCTAATCACCGCCAGTACAAAAAAGATCACAAAAGATCGGATTTCTGAGTTCATTTTGGAACTTAAAAGTAAGTTTTGGTTTGAGTCAAAAGCCTATTTCTTAGAAATTTTCCTAAAAGCAATCCAACCTAGTGCTGAAACTGGCGGAAAAAATACCAAAGCCATAGCGATTTGTCCCCAATTATTATTTTGATTATTTGAAGAAGAAGTTTTGTTTGCTGTTGTAGAAGAGATGCTTGTTGCAGTGCTTTGTGTTGATGAGTTTGAGCTTACAAAACTAGAGCTAGCAGAAGAATTTATAGAGCTATTTTGGATCGAATTTGAGCTAGAAGTTTGTGAGTCAATTTCAAATTTTAGGTTAGAAAAATCTTGTTTGTTGTTGGGTTCTGAAACAGCTTGAGGTTTTGAGGAAACAAGGCTTTGAGAAGATTGAGTTTGAGTAGTTGAGTTGTTAGAACTACTACTATTTTCTGAATTATCATCTGTAGAGTGAGGTGAAACTTTTCGGTTTTTAATGAATCCCTGTGTGGAGTACAGTGAGTTCCATTGTATGCTTAAAGTCGGGTCAAAAACCACACCATCAATTTGAAAATCTCTAGCTGGAAAACCAAGGTGAAGGTGAGTATTGTAGCTATATAAATTGCAACCTGGATACCCACTATTTCCACCTTCTTTTAGTATGCCCAAATATTGACCTTGAGCTACATTTTGATAGCCAACTGCAAGCATGTCTTTACGAATGTGATAGTACCTAAGAGTTTCTCCATAATCTATGCCATCAGCGACAGTTCGGATATGCACACCAGCTTGGTTGCGTGAATTGTCGGTCGTACAAATCCATTCCACAACTCCTGGACTGCTAGCTAAAATTTGTAGGCTTGCGTTGGCTGGAGGTAAAAAATCCAAGGCCCAACCAACATGATCTAGGTGCCAACCCCACGGAGCGTTGTTGTAAGTAATTTCAGTTCTCCAAGCTTCTCCAGCTGGCCAAGGAAATTTGTAATCTCGGTACTTATTTGTACTTGCTGCGTTGCTAGAAACTTTTTTTACATTTTCTAAAGACTTTTTTTCTTCAGTTTTTAAGTTATTATTAGAACTAATTTTTGAAGAAGAAAGCTCGGAATCCAAGACACCTTGCCAACCACCTGGGCTTTTTAAAAATGCGATATTAAAATAGATTATTGGTCTTGCAACTTTTGGTTGACCTGTAGATTTTTCAGCGTCGATAAGTTCGTCGGGAGTAACGTTACTAAGAGAAATTATCAAGGAATTTTGGGAAAGTTCGGCGTGAGTTACTTCAAATTTTCTATCATTTAGATTCTCTCCGATGATCTTTTTTGATCAGCATATTTTTTAGCTCCAACTCTAAGCCACTTTGGATGATTTGTTTGCTTGTCGTATTCATGTATTCAAGCTGAATCTGCTCGGGAATAATTTGATTCGCTTCAGTTTTTAGAGGTTGTAGGGTAAAACTAAAAATCGATAAAGCAATTAATGTGAAAGTTGTTATAATTTGTAATCTGTTAAGCATAAAAGTCTGTATAATAAAATAGTCTCTAAGGATAACATTGTGTGACAAAAAGCAAAATTGTACTAATTTGAGACAATATTGAAAGTAAATTACTAAAAAATTAAAAAGACAAGCGGATTTTCAAAATCAAAACAAACAAGACACTGAAATAAATTACACTCCCAAGTCTAAACCACAATCTACTAGTCTAAGCTAATACTAAGTCTAACAAGTCTAAATTGATCTATTTAATTTGACTCAAATCAAAGTTGACTACTACTTTGACAAATATATCCCGTTTATTACTATTTAAATTTATTATGAATAATCCTCGCCCAGTCTTGTATGAATCAGACGCAGACTTAAACTTTTTGCAAAATAAAACTGTAGCCGTAATTGGTTATGGAGCTCAGGGAAGAGCTCAGGCTAGAATGCTTTTTGAATCTGGAATTTCGGTTGTGGTGGGAGTTCGCGAAAACGGAAAATCTTGGAATTTAGTTGTCGAAGATGGTTTGAGACCCGCGACTATTTCTGAAGCTAGTAAAATGGCTGATATAATTCATATTCTTATCCCAGATGAAATTCAAAAATCTGTATATGAAACTGAGATTTTAGCCCATCTTACTACCGACAAAATCCTAAGTTTTTCTCACGGATTCAACATCGTATTTAAAAGAATTATACCTCCATCTGGAGTTGGAGTGATTATGGTTGCCCCAAAGGCTCCGGGCACTGAAGAATACAAGAGATACCGAGAAGGTTTTGGAGTTCCTGCTCTTATCGCCGTACACCAAGAAAACCAAACTGAAACAGCCAAAAAAACTGCTCTTGCCATGTCTAAAGCGATGTTCTTTACCAAAGCTGGAGTTATGGAAGCTACTTTTAGTGAAGAAACCTACGAGGATTTGTTTGGTGAACAAGCGGTACTTTGTGGTGGGGCAACTGCTCTTATTAAGACTGGTTTTGAAGTTTTAGTGGAAGCTGGTTATCCTGCAGAATTTGCCTATTTTGAGTGTCTTCACGAGATGAAATTGATTGTAGATTTGCTATACGAAGGAGGTCTTGAAAAAATGTGGGAAGTTGTTTCAAACACTGCTGAATATGGAGGTTTAACCCGTGGAAGTAGAGTGATCACAAGCGAAACTAAAGAAATCATGAAAGAGATTTTGAAAGAGGTGGAAAGTGGTCAATTTGCTAAAGAATTTATTGATGAATACGAGCAAAATAACTTCAAAAAAATGCTCCAAATGCGAAAATCTGAAGGAGATCACCCAGTAGAAGTTGTGGGACGACGAATCCGCTCGATGTTTCAAAAAAATTAACAAAACCCGCTCTTTGTTTTAAAACTTCAATATGCTTACTACCAATTTTTCAGAACTAACCAAAATTGCTCAAAAAAATTCTAATCATGGGATTTCTGAAGCTGAATTAGGCTCTTGGAAAAATAAATTTTCAGAATTTAAAACCAGAATAGAATCACGAAAACAAGGTTTTTTGGACTTACCTTTTGATACTGAAAACTTGGAAAAAGTAAAACAATTTTCAACTAGCATGAAAGGAAAATTTGATACTATTGTGGTACTTGGAATTGGTGGATCAATGCTTGGGTCGCTAGTTATTTTGGAGTCATTAGCTGCAAATTCTAACAAAAAAGTCTATTGCGTAGATAATATCGATCCAGATTTAATAAAGCAAATTGATGACAAAATAAACTACGCGACAACTTTGTTTTTGGTGCAAACCAAATCTGGAACCACACCCGAAACCGTAGCCCAGTATTTTTATTTTAGAGCCAAAGTAATTAAGGAAAACCTGGAAGTCAAAGATCATTTTGTATTTGTTACCGACCCTGAAAATGGTTACCTCAGAAAATCAGCCCCAGCGGATCAAATCACCTGTTTTGATATTCCTGAAAATGTAGGAGGTAGGTTTAGTGTACTTAGTAACATCGGTTTGGTTTTAGCGAGCCTTTTGGATGTGAATGTAGATGAGCTATTAGAAGGTGCAAGGGTAGGGGTGGAGAAATATTTCGGTGGAAATGATTTGAGCAGCTACAACTTGGCAGTTAGTCAGTTTTTACTAAACCAAAAAGGTAAAAATATCACGGTTTTGATGCCGTACAGCTCTAGGTTAAAAACCTTTGCAGCTTGGTATATTCAGCTTCTTAGCGAATCGGTTGGCAAAACTTTAGATTTGGAAGGTAAAAAAGTTTGGACGGGGATTACTCCAGTTCCTGCTCTTGGAGCTACGGATCAACACGCTCAAATGCAATTATTTAAAGAAGGTCCACACGATAAATTAATCGTATTTTTGGAAGTCAAAGATCATCAAGTTGAGGTGCAAATTCCTGATTTGTTTGGTGATGAGAAAAGTTTGGCGTATCTAAAAGGTAAGAGTTTTAATCAGCTTTTGGAGGCTGAATTTGTAGGAACAAGACAAAGTTTATCTGAGTCAGAAAAGGCAAATATCACCATTTCACTAGATAAAGTAGATGAAAAATCACTCGGAGAACTATTTGTTTTCTTTGAAATTTCGGTCGCTTTTTTGGGAGAAATTTTTAATATCAATACCTTTGACCAACCTGGAGTGGAGAGGAGTAAGGTTATTACTAGGGAGATTTTGAGTTAGGGGGTAAAGTGTTTATACGATTCCCGCCACCTGTATAATCTCAAAAAATATTGCCTAAATAATCGACGGTAGCTTCCCCACCCCCTCCGCCAACCACTACGTTCTGTCGGTTTCCCCTGAGTGGGGAGGTTTGATTGGTAGTTTTAAATTAAATATTTATGCTACTATACTGCATATAGTGAGAGAAATTTGCTTTATGGCATCAAAACCAACTTGACGGATAAGACGAGATGTTTTATAAAAAAGTGCATGGATAGAAATTTGAAAATATCAGTACCGACAAGAGCTAAGTTCATTGGTACAAAAGATACTTGGTATAAAATTGAAAAAGAAACTTGGTTTTTGGAAAGATTGCAAGATAAAGAAAAAGACCTTGAAAACTTTTTAATTCAAATATACAACGAATACAAAAATAAAAATCAACCCCAATCAATACTAAACACCCCGCAGACGGCAGATATACTTTTTGATGATATACCTACCAAAGCTTTTGAAATTCAAAACAGGAGGTATTTAGGAAATAAACACAAACTTTTGAAGTTTATAGATCAGGTTATAAAAGAAAACTGCACTAATGTAAAAATATTTTGTGATATTTTTGGAGGTACTGGAGTTGTAGGACATTTTTTCAATGAAAAATATGATATAATTTCAAATGACCTTTTGTATAGTAACTATGTGGCTCTACAAAGTTTTTTAGAAACAAAGGAGTTGGGGAATTTACAAGAAAAAATAAGCTACTTAAACAGTTTAACACCAACACCAAACTACTACTCTGAAAATTTTGGCAATACCTATTTTTCTTTAGAAAATGCGATGAAAATTGGAATAATTAGAGAAGAAATTGAAAAAATAGCTGAAAATGAGAATCAAAAAAATTTACTCACAACCTCTTTAATATATGCCTCTGATAAGGTAGCAAATACAGTAGGTCATTATGATGCTTTTAGAAAAAAAATGGATATGCTCAAACCTTTAGAGCTTTTGATGCCTTTAATTAGATTGGAGGACAACCACAGCAACAAAGTTTATAATCGAGATGCTAACGAGCTAATAAATGAGATAGAAAGCGATGTTTTATACATAGACCCACCTTATAATTCTAGGCAATACAGCGATGCTTACCACCTACTTGAAAATTTAGCTGAAAACAAAAAACCTAAAGTTTTTGGACTGGCTAAAAAAATGGATCGTGAGAAAATCAAAAGTAATTACTGTACTAAACAAGCTACAAATAGTTTCCAAGATTTGATCTATAAAGCAAAAACAAGATATATTTTAGTGTCATATAACAACACAGGGGAGAAAAGAGATGGTAGAAGTAATGCCCGAATAAGCGACAAGGAGATAATTAGAATTTTAGAAACACGAGGGAAAACACAAATTTTTGAAAAAGAATACAGAGCCTTTTCAACTGGTAAAAGCGAAACAAAAGGAAACACTGAAAGGGTATTTTTTTGTGAAGTAATAAATCAGCCTCAAACAAACGATCAGATTATTTAATATGCAAAAACCTTGGTCAATTACAACAACCGTTAGAAATCCTGAGAGGATGCGAAGCTTTTTGAAAGTATTGCAGACTTTTGAAGGTCAAGAGTGGACACTTGAGAATCAAGAAAATTATCAAATAGCTTTAATACAAAATAGGCTATATGGATACGGAAACCAGCAGTTTTATAATAATTTACCGCTAGATAAAATCACTGTTTTAGAAGACTTAAAACATGAAATTTCATTTGAAGAAGCTAAGGCTATTTTTAAACTTAAAGGATACGAAGACCCAGCGATGAGAGGTAGGCAGTCACTTAATCCACTAAAAAAATTTGGCTTTGTGGTTTTCAAAGAAAAAGTATTGTTTATTAGCCAACTTGGAAAATATTTTTTAACTGAAAATTATGATCTTGGCGAGGTAGTTTTTAGAATGTTCTTAAAGTGGCAACTTCCAAACCCAGCAAGTAAAGACTACAAAAAAGAAAACGGTGTCGATATAAAACCTTTTATTGGTACTTTACACTTAATAAATCAAGTGAATCTATTAGAGCAGAAAAAAGGTAATAAAGCAAAAGGTTTGAGTAAAGAAGAATTTAGTTTGTTTGTACCCACTTTGGTTAATTACCAAGAAATTGAAAATCAAGCTAAAAAAGTAATTAATTTTAGATCCAAAATAGAGGGTAAGACTAAAAACGAACAGAAAGAAATCAAGGAGAAATTGAAAATTGAATTTATTGAAGAATTTTTAGGAATAAACGATGTAAAAATAGTGAAGGCAAATTTAAATAACATAAAAGACTATGGGGATAACATTTTAAGATATTTTAGACTTACCCGTTTTTTATATATCCGAGGTGGTGGATTTTTTGTTGATCTTGAGCCGAGACGACAAGTTGAAATACAAAACCTTTTGAATTTTGATAACGGTCAAAGTTTGGAATTTTCAAGCAGTGAAGCTTATTTTGAGTATTTAGCAGATTTAGAAAAACCAGAGCTACCTTGGGAAACAAACAAAGAGCTTTTGAAAATCGTTGAAAGTATAAACATTGATATTTTAGAAGAAAAGAAAAAGTTGACTTTAGAGATTATAAATCAAGTTAATTTTGTGGAAAAGCAAGAGCAAGAATTGAACAAAGAAGATCTAAAAATTTACATTGAGGAGTTGAGAAATTACCGCCGAAAATTGCAAGAACTACAAAACAAGCAACAATCACAAGAAATTGAAAACATAAAAAATTATATTTTTGAGCTTAAAAATATCTATAATTCTAAAAAAGCTAAACCAATTGAGCTTGAAAAATATACGACTCTTGGCTTGAATGCCTTAAACGATGCTTTGAATATCCAGCCAAATTATCCAGTAGGAGACGACAACGAGCCAACATTTACAGCCCCAGCAGGAAAGCCAGACATTGAATGCTATTACACAAAATATAATGCAATTTGTGAGGTTACTATGTTAAACGGACGTGATCAATGGTTTAACGAAGGTCAACCAGTCATGAGACATTTGAGAGACTTTGAAGATCGAGACAATACAAAAACAAGCTACTGTTTATTTATAGCCCCTAAAATTCATCAGGACACAGTTAATACTTTTTGGTTTTCAGTAAAATACGAATATCAAGGGAAGAAGCAAAATATAGTTCCTTTAACTATCAATCAATTTGTCAGCTTGTTAGAAATCTTGGTTGAGATAAAACAAGCAGGTAAAAAGCTAAATCATCAAGAACTATTTAGCTTGTACGATGATATTTTACACCTAACAAGCAAGGTTGATAATTCTTTGAGCTGGCTTGAAAGAATACCCGACACAATTACAAATTGGAAAGTAAAACTAGCCGTATGAAAACAAATGAAATTTATTTAGGTGATTGTGTGGAGGTTATGAAAAAAAAAGTTGATCCTGAAAGTGTGGATTTAATTTTTGCAGACCCCCCTTATAATTTATCAGGTAATGGCTTACACTGGAAGGGAAACAAAACAGGTGGAGACTGGTTTATGGTCAACGAATCTTGGGATAAAATGACAGCCCCCGAATATCTAAAATTCAGTAGGTTATGGCTAGGCATGAGTTACAAAGTTTTAAAAAATAATGGTTCTATTTACATAGCTTGTAGTTATCACAATGTAGGAGAAATTATAATGACACTTAAACAATTACAATTTGAAGTAAAAAATATCATTACTTGGTATAAGACAAACGCCATGCCAAACATGACAAGGCGAGTTTTTACCCATTCCACCGAGTTTATAATTTGGGCAGTAAAGGGCAAAAATTGGGTTTTTAATTACAATGAGTTGAAAGAAATAAACCCCGAAAAACAAAAAGATGGCACAGACAAGCAGATGCGGGATTTGTGGAGTTTGCCACTAGTTCAAGGTAAAGAAAGATTAAAAGGAGATGATAGCCGAGCTTTGCACCCCACACAAAAACCCGAAGAAATGTTAAAAAGGATTATTGTAGCCAGTAGCAATAAAAATGATGTTGTACTTGATCCATTCCTTGGAAGTGGCACAACTGCTGTCGTAGCTAAACAACTTGGCAGGCAGTATATAGGGATTGAAAAAGAAGAAAAGTATTTTGAGGCAAGCAAGAAAAGATTAGGGCTGGTTTAATTTTGCGTTTTAATTCTTTCCTCTACTTAATAGCCAGTTTATACCGAAACCAATTAGCAAACAGAATAGAAAGCGGATAATGTAATCAAATACTATCTCACTTCCTGTAGATATTGTTGGTTGAACAAAAAGGATTATGATAAATAATGCTGTGGCGATAAGGATTGGACGGAGGGTTTTGGACATATTATTTTAAGTTTAAGTTAGTTCGACAATGATATACCGTTCCTATTTTTATATAAAGAACAAATATCTTTGATATTATTTATATCAATTTCTGATGATATTAATTCCCAACCAGGGCTAGCAAAGTCATGAATTATTACAAACTTATTATTTAATAAGCAGATTATATCATCGCTAATTCCTGTTGTAAAAATCGGAAATAAATTACCATCATATTTTATATATCTGTTATTCAGCTCGTTATAAATTTTTTCCCAATACGACTTATCATTTGTGAGGTTATAAAAGCTTAAATTAAAAAAACCTGTAAAAGTTTGATTTATCGAGTCAAGATAAGCTAAAAAATCTACATCTTTGGATAAAAAATTAGCTAAATCTTTACTTTTAGATAATGCGATATTGAATTTATTAAGATTCATAAATTGTGTTATAATATTAATTTCTAGGTTCATCAAAAGAACCGTTTGGGTTTGTCTTTCCAAAACCACCAGTTTGATTGTTTATCCTATTTGTAACTGCTTCGCCCCAAGTCGCAGGATTTTCTTTAAATCTCGCAACTGGAGGTACATCATCAAATTCGTGTATTCTAACCACAGCTTTTATTTTAGCTTTTTTTGCGGCTAAAAGTCTTGTATTATCTATCGTTGTCAAGCTGCCATCAGACATTCTAACAACATCTATTGGGTCTCCATTCCAGCCATTCTTTAACATTGATTGATAGACTTCATTAAAACCATTTACACTATTTTGACTAAATCTTATAGTACTAGGATCAAGATTACCTACCTCCACCATCTTCCCCTTAGCTGCACTAAGACTACCATCAGGATCAAGAACTCTAAGAAAAGTCTTACCATCTTTGTAGTAGAATTCACCATCAAATAAATATTCACCACCGTCAATATTAACTTTGGTTGAGGTGCCTTTCTTTATCTTTATGTTATCAACATCATCCACATAATTCCCTACTTTTTTTAGGTCATCTAGGGATTGAGTGACTTGGGTTGTTTTGGTGGTTGGGAGTCTTTTGGTTGCTAGTTTTAATGATTGTGTGAGTATGGCTCCAGTTAGTATTTGTCCTCCTTGATAACTCACACATTCTATTGCGTTTGCTTGTTTGTTTCCACAGGCAAACTCTTTAGGATCCAAAAGCTTTCCATTCATCACAGAACCTCCAATGTAACTAAGTACATCTCCTACTAGGTACGCTGTGGCTAATCCTGCTCCTGTTGCCACCGCTCCTGCTCCTATTGCTCCTCCTACAAGTGTTGTTGCTAATCCTCCTGTAAATACTGTTGCTGCTACCACCACTGCAGTTGTAACTACTATAGCAGTGTTTTGTTTCCAGTCTCCCATGTCATAACCAAAATTATCTTGAAGGTAGTTTTTGTTGTTTTCGTAGTTGTTGCCTATTTGGTCTAGTGAGCAAGAGGTTCCTGTAACACATCCAAAGGCGGTTTGTCCTACTGCAGCAACTAGGTTGTAAGCATTGGCGTTTAGGTTGATTAAAGCTCCTGCTACTGTTCCGATTCCGTTTATGACTGCTCTGGCTCCGTTGCTGGCTCCGTTTTGAACACTAGTGAAGTTGTTGGTTAGATTTTCTTGGAAGGGTTTTTGGTTGAATAGGGATTGAGTGGCACTTATGGCTGCATTTAAGGGAAGAGTTCCTACAGCCATCGCATAACCTACGCCCTCTCCTAGGTAGTATACTCCCTCTGCTATTCCTTCTCGTACACAGCTTTCATTTTCCCATGGCCATTTGCTAAACCACTGGCAGTCTTGGGTATGGTAGGTTTGTTTGATTTGGTCTATGTTGGTTTTGATTATGTCTTCAAAACTTTGGGTGTTTCCATCTCCTTTTTGATCTATTTGTAGATTAAGGATGTCTTTGTTGGCGTTGCATTGACTTACCCAGCTGTCTAACTCACTGCTGGCGGAGTTACCACTTCCTTTGTTTTGGGAGTAGTCGTTTAGTTTGTTTTGTATGCAGGTTGCTGAGTCGGTGAGTTCTTTGGTGTATTGGTCTTGTTTTTCTTGAAGTTCTTGATTTTCTAGGTTTGATTTCTCATTTTCTGCTATTATTTCGGCTACTACTTTTTGAGCTTGGTCTGAGATTAATATTATTTTTTCTTCATTTTACTAATTCTTGAACTCACAAACTCAATAATAGCAGCGATAATTAAGGCAAAGATAATTCTGCCAACTACATAACCTACGATATAGTCATTATTTTTATCAGTAAAGTCAGCTTGTACGAGTAAGTTGAAGACAAAATACAGGATTACTGTGTAGATTAGGATTTTTTTTGGTTGCATAGGGTGTGATAAAAATAGTTTCTTTAAATTCGATTATAGCTCTAGTGCCATAATCAAGTCTTCATATTTATCTAATTTATTTATATCAATAATTTCAGGTTCATTATCCCTAATCGCATAAAATCTAATTGAGACAGAAGGATTTGTGTTTGGGTTATGTAAAACACTAACTATTCTAAACTTTGCCACTGCAAAACTTTCTTGCAATACAACTTTAATACTTTTCATTATTTTAATACTTTTCCAAACTAGAATTTTATAATTATGTGAATTATCAATTAAAAATATTTCATTATTTTCCCATTCAGATTCTGTTAAATCGCTATAAGATAGATTATTCTCTAACAAGTTTTTTCTAAATGCTAATTTATCTAAATAATAAGCTTCTTTATATTTAGTTATTTTAGGAAATATCAGTTCCCCCGAAATACCCAATTCTAAGTTTTCCCAATACTTTAAATCTTTACTTTTGAATTCAAGATTGTTAATATCAATAAGATTTAGCATTTTTTTATTTAATGTCATACATTAATAATTTATTTTTCTCCTAGATACTGTAAACCTTTATTAATTCCGTTCATTATATCTGTATCATTTAATAATTTCTGTATTTGAATTTAGCTTTATAAGCGACATAAATTTCTAATATTTTGTTAGATTAGTATTTCAAATTTTTTTGCAGTGAAGTAAAAATCTATTCCATTTTTTGTAGATATTTTAAAATATATCGGTAGATCTAATTTTTCAAATTTCAAAATATATTCTGAATCTATAAATTTCATACCATCATCAATTCTTCTTGAATGATATGGTCTTTTTTTAATTGGTAAATTTATATTCATATATTCTAACGGTACAGCTAACAATTCATCAAAATATAACTTTCCAATTTCTAAAGAAGAAAATAATTCAAAATCCACTTCAAAATCAGAAACTTCTATAAAAGTTAGTATTATAGTGCTTGTATTATCATCTATAACATCTTTATTTTTGTTCAAAGTAATATTAAGATTTTTGTTTACTTTTAAACTTGAAATTGTGTAATTATTTCGTATGTCAATATATATGTTATCTATTTTAATATTGTGATTATCATCGAAGCTAAGAATGTGTGTGTTCATAAATGTTTACTTGTTTAAAATGTTTACTGCTGCATCAATATCACTTCGTGTTGCTGGTCTTACGTAACTTGTAGTGTTTAGAAACTTCTCTCCTGTTACAGGGTTTATATTTTCTGTAGAAATTGTAACTTTTACATGAGGGGTTTCTATATATTTTCCTGTTGTCTTTTCAAAATGTCTTGCACCAGTAAGATCTAACTCTTCTACAACAGACCCATTAACTGTTTTTGAGTCACCTTTTATTTTAACTCTAGCTGAATTTTTATTTAAATTTTTACTTACCCATTTTCCATAATCCACTAAATTATCAAATTTAGGAATTCCACCCACACACCCCGCCTCAACCTTAACCCCAGTGAAAAATGCAAGTAATGTATTGGTATTTCCGGTTGAGACACAATCAACATCAATTATTATTGGTTTTTTAGCAACCCCAAGTTTTTTATCAATATTCTTTTTGAGTCCGCCAAGTAATACGGCTTGGATTGCAAGACTTGTAACTCTACCTGCACAATATTCTGGATCAGTTATTTCAAAATCTCCAATTTGATCTTCGTCAATATTTGTAATCTGACCTCCTTCACCACAAGCCATTGAGCCTAATTTGGTTTTAGCATTGTCTCCAATTTTAAATACGTATTCAATAGGATTTTTACTTTCAAAAGGACTGATAAATTTAGGTTTATCAGAGTTATCTAGCAGCATATTTCCTCCCAGGGTTACTAACCCAGCATAACCGGCTATGGTTAGTGCAGTTGCAGATATGCTTAAAAGTCCAAGCGACGCTCCTGCTGTAAACGGTGCAGCTACTACAGCGACTACTGAAACTACCAAAGCTACGGTAGTGGCTACTATTGCTACTGCACCGGCAACCCCATTTATGAGAATATCTTCTAGGGAATATTTTGTGTCTTTGCCTAGCAGGTGGTTTGGAATATCACCCAATCTATCCAAAATTCCAGGAATAGAATCAGGAATAGCCATAATACCAGATACAAACCCATCTTTAAAACTGGTTGCCTTTTTATTAACACAGTTATTACCATCAAAGACATTCCAATTCCAGTCACATGCGTTGGCTTGTTGTTCTGCTTCTATTTCCGCTTGTCTTTGTTCTTCTAGTATTTTGGCTTTTAGTTCTTCGTAGTCTGCTTTAGATTGTTTGTAGTTATCTATGCTTTTTTGGTAGCTGTCTTTGATGTTGGTGATTTCTTGGGTGGTTAAGAGGCTGGTATCACATTTTTTGTTTGCTGCTAGTGGACCTACAAAGTCTGTTTCTTTTCTAGCTCGATTCCATTCGTTTTGTTGTACACAGCTTGAGGCTTGGTTTTTAGCTTCGGATTGTGCTTGAAGTTCGGCATTGACTTGGGTTTGGATGAGTTCTGGCTCATATGTTTGGCAGGATTTACTAAAGCCTAGATCTGGAAGTGGGGTGTTTGGATCTGTGAGGTTTTTGATGTGATCTTCGATGGTAGATTTTTGATTGTCATTTAGACTACACTCCCCATCCCGAGGTGGTCTCACAGGAGTGGTGACTGATCTGCAGGTGGTGGGACTTTGGTTGGTAGCTCTATCAATTAGATTAGTACAAAAGGTAAATGTAGTTTCCCAATCAGAGTCATTATTAATATCTAAGGTTTTTAGGGTTCCGCTTCTTTGACCACTACTACCTAAGTTTCCAAATAGACTGGAGTTTGTGTAGGGTTCACCTGCTACTGCTCCTGAAATAGTGTAGGGAGTATTTTTGTAAACAAAGTTTAAATTAGCCGAGAAATTAGGAGCAACAGGAGAAAGTGTATCTCTTTGAATCACAAAACAATTAACACCTATTTCATTATCACTGCTATCAGCTGAGTTGTAACAGATTTGGTAGTAGCCGTCTTGGTTTAGTCCTGGTTGTCCGTCTTTGTCTGCGGTTTTGTCTCCTAGGTTAAAGGTGATGTTGTGTTTTTGGTCTTTATTGTTGATTAGGGTTTGGGAGTTTGCTAGTTGTCCTTGGTTGTCGATTAGGAAATACTCTACATCAGCTAGTTGTTCAGTAGTACCATTTAGGGTTAGGTCTAGTTGATTTGTAATAGGAGGTAGGTTTTCTCTACCGTCTCGATAAAAAGTGGTTTGTCCGTTTTGTTTCCAGTCTATGATTGGATTAAACTTATTGGAGCTAGCTGAAGTTACATTAAAGAATTGGGGTTTGGTTTGATCTAGTTCTAGTAGGTATTGCTGAGTGTATTCACTACGGTTTCCACTTGGGTCTTCGTTTCTCCATTGAACCAAATATACTCCTTCGGCTGGGTTGGTGGCGTTAAATATGATTCCCGCTACCTGTTAATCTCAAAAACCAGCACCTAATAATTCACGGCAGCTTCCCCACCCCCTCCGCCAACCACTTCGTTCTGTCGGTTTCCCCTGAGTGGGGAGGTTTGATTGGTGAAACCAAATTTAATAGGTGATACACAGGACAATTATATTCGAGTTTCGTCTGTAGTTGGATTAGTGAAAAAGTAAAAACTAAAGTCCCAGTTTTTTAAAAAAGATGTCATTTCTTTGTTTCGCATCTTTGAGTAATTTATCCCAACTTATAACTTCAATATACATATTCATATTTGAGTTATATTTAAAATATCCATCATTATCGGGAGTTTTTGCATAGTCCTTAGTAAATTCAAGCCATTTTCTTACTTTTGCAGTTAACTCACAAATGATATAACCATAAAATGGAGTTGTATCTAAAACATTGATCGATCTATTTTTAGGTGTTTTTAACTCTCCTTCTGCAATTCTATTTCTATAGTTAATAATTTGCAGGATTGGGTCATCTTTTGGATTGTCAACAAAATCATCTCTTCCAGGTCTCTTTAGTTCATAAATAGTTATTGGGTTAGCGTATTCATTATCCATTCTGACAGCAATTATATCAGGTCTTTTCATGCTTTCCAAAGGCTCATCTGAGGATATATAATTTGTAAAATTTAGTCTTTCATCAATAATCCATAAATTATGATTTTCATAGCTAATTTCATCACTGTTAGTTCTCATGGGGTGTATAATACTGTGTAATAAATCTTCTTTCTTAAAACTTTCACCATCTTCAGCCTCTAAAGCTTTCCCCAAAAAATCTAATATGACTTTTCTTTCACTAACATATTTAGCAAGCTCTTCTTTATTTGCTTGGTTAAGCTGACTAAGGATCTCTTCAATTTTTTCTTCTTTATCAAATCCATTTTTTTCTAAAATAGTTCTTGCCTCATTTTTAACTTTTACCCTGTTTTCATATTGGGCTTTGTGAAAAACTTGCTCTAACTCCGCATCACTAGGTTTAATAGATAATTTACTATAATCTACGGACTCTTTGGAATTTTTATAATATGGATTACTATCTAAAAAATCCTGTACATATTTATCCCTCCTATCTGATAAATTTTTTAATTCTACACCAAGATTGTGCTTAACTATTTGAATGGTTTTTTCTATAATATCTTTTTTTGTTATCTCTTCGTCAAAAACACCAGCAGAATCTTCAGGCAAGTCAAAACGGGTTCTTTCTTGCGAAACCCTATCATCTAAAAAAGCACTTGTCACATAAGCTTTAATAATATAATTTTTTTCATCTTCAATAAATCGCTCGCTAAATAACTTATCAGCGGTACCCATAGAAATGTCTTCAACTTCTATTTTATGAGCAAGTAATGATATTTTGTTATTCTGATTATTAGGTGAATAAATCTTAAAAAGAGTGATTGTAAATTCACCACTTTTATTATTTTCATTTGGTAAACAAAATACTTCAGCAGTTATTTTTTGAATCTTATTACTATCAGCTAGATAATTATTAAGAACAATACTATCTTCATCATCATAAAGCGTAATTCTCGGAGTGTTTTGATCTTCATCTACAAAATACATTAAAATTTTTTCAAAAATTGACTTTGCTATCGTCTCTAAGTTTTTTTCTCTGAATTGTTTTTTTGGATTTAATTCGTTAAATATTATTTTCGTTTTTGTGTCAGTTTCAGTTGTTGGTTTAATTTTCAGATTTGATACAATATTTGTGTTACTCTCTTTGTTAAAATCAAATGTTAATTTTTTATATACCCCATCTATATAGGTAGATTCAACACTAACATTTTTAAAAAATTTTAGAAATATGAAACGACCAACCCCTTTACCTCCATATTCTCTTTTTAGATCAGAAAAAGCAGTGTCAAAAGAGTTTTTATTCTCCTCATTAAACCCTATACCATTATCCTCAATTTCAAAACCTATTACATCAGGCTTGCTATCATCAATAGTATTTTGATTGCTACGAATCATTTTTATTTTGATGTATCCATCATTTCTTTTTGTCTTTGCAATAGCATAAACTGAATTTGTAATTGACTCAATAATTGGCGAGTAAATTGTGGTCTTCTCCCTTAAACTATTAACAAGACCAGATACTTGAATTTTACTCATACAAATTTAAATTTAAATAATCATTTTTTTCACCAATCAGTCAACAGAACAGCAATCTCAAAAAGTCACTACTTCTTTTTAGGTAAAAACCTATTTATTAAAAATCCTAAACCTAAACAGATTAAAAATCTGATTAAATAATCAAATACTATCTCACTTCCCGTTGAAACAGTTGGTTGGATGAAAAGGATTGCCAGGAATAGGGCTGTGGCGATGAGAATTGGGCGAAGGGTTGATTTGGGCATATTGTTTAAGCTTCATTTTTCCAAAACTTATTAATTTCAGAAATTTGTATTTTTGACTTTTCTCCAATGTATTTTTTTGAATAATTATATAAATCAGAAAAGTTTTTATTTGTTAAGTCCTCTAAAAAGCTAATTGTAGCAGCCTCCTGTAAATTTTGACTTCCATGATTTAGAGTGTTCTCAATAATATTCATTATTTTTTCAATTTTTTGTGCCTCAAGGCTACCATCTTTAAAAGATTTTAAAGTATATTCAAATAAAGCACTATACACACTACCACAAGTCGTTTGATCTGTATTTTCATCGTTAATATTAGTAATTTCCAAAATTATTTCTGGGAATCCTTCTTTAATAAATTTATAGTAGTTCATAATTAATTTAGTGAGCTTCTAACAAAACAGTCCAATTTTTGCCTAAAGGTTCTTGTAAATAAAATCTTATTTTTAATAAATATTTTTTAATATCTTCAGGCTTATTAAATATTTTAAAGTTTTCTTGTTTTGCTATAAAAAGATCAATTTCACTTATTAAAAACAATATTTCCTCTTTTTCATTAATTTGGATAGGGTTAAAAAACCACCTAAATAAATATTTGGTGCTAAGGTCAGACTCTTTTATTTTTTCATATATCTCGTCCGTATCTTCGCCACCTTCAGTGTCTATTAAAAAGTCATTTTTACCGATTGTTTTACCTGTATAAATTCGTGAATTTTTGTCGTACATAATTAAATTGGATAAGCACTTAGTATGTCTCCATTAGGAGAAAAGACTATTCTTAAAATTGACGTTGGTCTGTTGTTTGTTGTACCAATAGTTCTGCCCATATCTATCTTTTTAAGGTAGTTTCCTTGAGATATACTTTCTTCAATAGGTGGTTTTTGTAAACCTTCTTCCACTAAGCTTTTAATGTTAATATTTTCATTAAATTTACTTGCTTTAGGCGAAGTTCCAAAACCGTGTCTTTCTTGAATATGGTCTATATCAATTTTACCACTAAACTCAGGAATCCTCTTCAATCCAGTATCAGGATCTATATCAGTAACTTTAACTTTCCCAAACTCGTCCACCTCATCCACATAATTTACCGTCTTCTTCAAATCATCAATACCCTGAGTAACCCCAGAAACCTTGTTTGTAGTTCCAGGTTTAAAGTTCTTACTCACCAAACCCACTGCTCCAGTTAGTATAGCCCCGGTTAAGAGTTGTCCTCCTTGATAACTCACACACTCTATTGCGTCGGCTTCCTTATTCCCACAAGCAAACTCTTTAGGATCTAAAAGCTTTCCATTCATCACAGAACCTCCAATGTAACTAAGCACATTTCCTACTAGGTAGGCAGTGGCTAATCCTACTCCTGTTGCCACCGCTCCAGCTCCAATTGCTCCTCCTACAAGTGTTGTTGCTAATCCTCCTGTAAATACTGTTGCTGCTACCACTACTGCAGTTGTAACTACTATAGCAGTGTTTTGTTTCCAATCTCCCATGTCATAACCAAAGTTATCTTGAAGAAGACTTTTGTTGTTTTCGTAGTTGTTGCCGATTTGATCAAATGAACAACTTTGCCCATTAAAACAACCAACTGCTGTTTGTCCTGCTGAGACAATTAAGTTCAAGGCGTTGGCTTGTAAATTCCAGGCAGCTCCAACAACAGTACCAATTCCATTCAAAACCGCTCTACCTCCATTACTAGCTCCCTTTTGAACACTAGTGAAGTTGTTAACTATGTTTTCTTGGATTGGTTTTTGGTTGAATAATGATTGGGTGGCACTTATGGCAGCATTTAAAGGAAGAGTTCCTACAGCCATGACATAACCTGCACCTTCTCCTAGATAGTAAACTCCCTCAGCTACACCTTCTCGAACACAGCTTCCTTTCTCCCAAGGCCATTTACTATTCCAACTACAACCTTCTGTAGTTCCTCGACTGTAACTTTGTTTAATACCATCTATGTTACTCTTAATTATGTCCTCAAAACTCTGAGTACTTCCATCTCCCTTTTGATCTATTTGTAGAGTAAGTATATCTTTATTTGCTCCACACTCACTTACCCATTTATCCAACTCACTACTAGAGGAGTTACCACTTCCTTTGTTGTTAGAGTAATCATTTAGTTTGTTTTGAATACAAGTAGCTGAGTCGTTTAACTCCTTAGCATATTTATCTTGTTCATCTTTAAGCCTCTTATCCTCAGCTTCATTCTCCCTATCCGCAATCTCATTCTCAGCAATCATCTCAGCCACCACTTTCTCGGCTTCTTTTGTAATCAAGTCATTTACAAGATCGGGTTCATACACTTGGCAACTTTTACCTAAGCCCACTTGATTTGGATCTATTGGGTTTAATAGCTTTCCTGTACTGTCTCTTTCACCATTTCTAACTTTATCTTCTATATGCTCTTTCCCACTAGTTCCTATTACACACTCCCCATCTCTAGGTGGTCTCACAGGAGTGCTTACAGATCTACAAACATTAGGACTTTGATTACTAGCTCTATCTGTGAGGTTGGTACAAAAGGTAAAAGTAGGATGTAGGCTACAATAAAAATCCCGCTCATAAAAGCGGGTAAAATTGTTAAGTTTTTGTTTTGTAAGTTTTTTCGACTTTTGTTCTGCTTACAATCAGAGGTTTTTTTGAACTAGCCCAGCTATTGACATCTCTTCCAAAAAATGATATTTTAAGAATCGACTCGTTATGTCAATGGCTCCGAAAGGGGCTATTTTTTATGTGGAGGTTTCATAATTATATTTGGGGTTAGGGACTTCATAATCAAAAAGTTCAGTATTGCTCGGTATGACTATATCTAACCGTTCTTTACCTAAATCTGTTATCGTATAATAATTACCACTTTTTGTTATCTTGCCCTGCTCAACTAAAACTTGCAACTGTCTTGAATAATTTGCAAGCTTTGATTCAGGATTTTTTAATGACTGAACTCGAGAAATATATTCTTTTCTTATGGTTTCGTAAGTTGCATTAGAGCCTAGATTATTAACCGCACCTAGTACCATATCAGCAATTGTTTCTTTCATAACAGTTCGTCGACGACTTTTCTCGATAATATTTGGAACTTCAGAAATTTTATTTACATTATGTAATGACTTACGCAAGCCGTACATAGCCATATTTAAACAATCTTCTAAATCTCCCAGAGTTAGTGAGTTTTTGTTCATATCTTCAGCAAATTGCTTATAGTATTTATCAGTTAAACTTAATTTTTTTTCATTGAGCATAAATATAATTTAATTTTTATACAGAGTTTTATTTTATTGTAATAATAATGTGTTTAAAAAGTTTTTCGTTATGAAAATCCCGAAACTGCATAATCAAAAAACAATTTGTATTTTTTGTCAATTCTACGCATAAATTTAAAATATGTATATAATCTTTTAGATTACTTTTTGGTGCAAAAATTTGCAAACCACTAAAAGAATTGCTGCTATACCCCACCCATTTTATAAAACAAAATGCCAAGTGTTAATACCGTTGAAGATATTAGTATATTAATTGCAAGCAATGAAAAGCTCAATCTTTTTTCTTCGATCCTCTGCTAAGTTTTACTAACACTGAAATTAACAGTTCTGTAAGTCCTGCTGGGATTAGGGAGATTATGAAACTGGCGATTGCGGATCCAAAAACTGTACCTACTTTGTACCCTGCAAGTTCTGCATCTGAAACTCCACCAGCTAGATAATCTGGAGTCCTGTAGGTCATATTTGTAAGCATAATTAAGGAAATTATTGTGCCTAATATTGCTGTGTAGATTGCTAGGATTAGGAGAAATCTTTTTAGGTGGTGCATAAATATAATTAATAGTTAAAGGTTAGCTTTTCATTTTTTTTATTAAATTTGAATTCATATTTTCTAGTCTTAAAATTATTTTTGATCCAACATAGTCTTTGAAATTGGGAAATCTATCTCTATAATACTCATTCCAGTAGCTAATTATTTTTGATTTTAATATCAAATAGTAACTCTGATTTTCTCTAAAAAACAAATCTAAATATGGATAAATTCTATCGTTTTTTTCAATTATTTCTAAAATTTCTATTATATATTCGCCTATTAGTAAAACAATAAAGGGGGTTGCTTCATATCTTAAATTATCACTAGCTAGTATTTTTTTTAAAAACTTTTCTCTAATATATCCATCAGAATGTCTTGTCATCATATAAATATATTCAAAATCTGAAGTGTCGATTGGATCTTTATAAATACGATACGGAATGGATACATTTTTACCATTAATTGAAAATAAGAATTTTTGAGTCATAATTTTTATATCAATATAATTACTGTCTTTTAAAATAAAAATGTTAATCTTGTAATAATTCTTTAATTTCACTGACCATTTGTTTATCGATTTTACCATTTATTTCAGGACTTGCTAGCCAGTTTAAAACAGTTCCAACTTCATTTGTATAAATAATGAAATCGTCTAAATCAATTTCAATAAGTTTTGCCCATTTTGATATAATTTTATCTGATATTTCACCCTTTTCAAATCTTTTAATTATATCTAATAAGTTTTGATTTGTGAGTTTCTGTTCTTGGTTTTTAACTTTAAAACTGTTTAAATTTTCTACTATTACATCTAAATTATTTGGTTCAGATAGATTTAAAATTTTTAACAACATTTCTGATTGGTTATTCATAAGTACATTTATTCTTTTATCATATTAATTCTTAAGTATGAATTAAACTCATCAAACCTTTTGTCATACATAACTGTATGAAATACATTGTATTTTTCTGTACTTAAACTCTCTAATTTCCTATTTAAAAACCAAGGATAAGGCTCAAAATGACCAGTATCAAT
>JBIKIW010000059.1:0-7122 GCA_044361365.1 Limisphaerales bacterium
AACTTTTACCTAAGCCCACTTGATTTGGATCTATTGGGTTTAATAGCTTTCCTGTACTGTCTCTTTCACCATTTCTAACTTTATCTTCTATATGCTCTTTCCCACTACTTCCTATTACACACTCCCCATCCCTCGGAGGTCTCACAGGAGTACTCACAGACCTACAAACATTAGGACTTTGATTACTAGCTCTATCTGTGAGGTTGGTACAAAAGGTAAAAGTAGTTTCCCAATCAGAATCATTATTAATATCTAAGGTCTTTAAAGTTCCTCCTCTTTGACCATTTCTACCTAAGTTTCCAAATAGGCTGGAGTTTGTGTAGGGTTCACCTGCTACTGCTCCTGAAATAGTGTAAGGAGCATTTTTGTATACAAAGTTTAAATTAGCAGAAAAATTAGGAGTAACAGGAGAAAGTGTATCTCTTTGAACTACAAAACAACTTGTACCTATTTCATTATCACTACTATCAGCTGAATTGTAACAGATTTGATAATATCCATCTTGAGCTAATCCAATTTGTCCGTCTCTATCAGCAGTTTTATCTCCTAGGTTAAAGTTGATGGTGTGTTTTTGATCTTTACCGTTGATTAGGGTTTGGGAGTTTGCCAGTTGTCCTTGGTTGTCGATTAGAAAATACTCTACATCAGCTAGTTGTTCAGTAGTACCATTTAGACTAAGATCTAATTGATTTGTAATAGCAGGAAGGTTCCCTCTACCGTCAGAGTAAAAAGTAGTTTGTCCGTTTTGTTTCCAGTCTATGATTGGATTAAACTTATTGGAGCTAGCTGAATTTACATTAAAGAATTGTGGTTTGGTTTGATCAAATTCTAGTAGGTATTGCTGAGTGTATTCACTACGGTTTCCACTTGGGTCTTCGTTTCTCCATTGAACCAAATATACTCCTTCGGCTGGGTTGGTGGCCCCGGGTTTGGTTTGTTGGCTAGAATTGTTTAGAGCATTTTTGGATTTTAAAAGGTTATACAAATCAACAAATCCTACCTCTACTTGCAACAAACAGTGGTTATTTGAGCGGGTGATTGTACCATCTGGAGCAGTTAGTTTTGACCTTTCTATTCCGTTTTGGTCTTTGGCGTCGCAGACTGTTGGGTTGGTCTGTAAGGCTAAAATATCTACATTATTTACTACCAAGATCGGATAAGTATTTTCTTCAGCAGTTCCAAAAAATATCACCGAATTGTCTTTGAGGGCGTAGTTTTTTTGATTACTGGTTTCGAGCAGTCTGTTGTTGGCTGGTTGCAGGTTGGCTGGTACTCCAGTTGGGTTGGTTGTTCCTTTGGATGGATCGTTTGGATCGACCGGTACTTTTTGATCCAAAATTCTTCTACCAAATCCGGTTAGTTTTCCCCAAAGATTTCTGTCTTGATATGGGCTGAAAGGTGTTCGGTTGTCCACCACATAGTTTGCGGTAGTTTTGGTGGTATTTCCGGCTCTGTCGGCGATTTCGATTTCTACTGTATAGATTCCTTCGTTGGCATAACCTTCAATCTGAAATATTCCACTAGCGGCAGTGTAGGGGTCAAACTTAGTTGGCCTGTTTCCGGCGTTTTGGGTTGGGTCTAGTTTGTACCTAAACTTTTCGTTTTGATTGGTGATTTGCCCGTAGGAGAGCTGTTCGTCTGATTCTAGCTCAACTTCTACCGTATCTCCACCTTGCCTATAAAATCCGTCCGGTAGTCCACTTCCGTTGTCACACCAAACTGAGTTGGGAGTTGAAGATAAATTTGTTTGGTTAAAGATTGAAAGACTGTTGATTACCGATTTTGAAGGTGTTGGAGTTCCAGCTAAATTCACAAAACTTCCAACTTCTTGCTCACATAAATACTTGGTTACAATTTCGGTGTGGTTGGTGTTTAGGTTTCTGAGGGTAGTTAGTTCCGGAGCTTGGGTGTCGATATGCAAAATGGTGTCCAGGCTACTTTCAACAACCTTGGTGCCTTTGGTGGCGATAACTTTTAGAGACTTTTTGGAGGTTGGAATATTTGGGTCAAAATCTGCAGTACAACTAAAAATATTGATTTCGGTAGTGATGGTTGTACACACGGTTTGCCCAGTAAGGGTATCGATAATTTGAATATTGGTGCTGGGATCCGCTACGCCTTTGATCTCGACTTTATAAGAATTAGCGTAATATTCTCCATCAAAAATTCTAGTATCTTGGTTTTGGTTATCAATAATTTTATCAATATCGTAGATAATCGGCTCAGTCAAAATATTGCTATCAATCCAAAATGGTGCCTGCAAAGTTTGCTCGGTATCGCCCTTTCTACCCACAAAATCGATAGCGTAAAGTCCACCAGCCAAATTTGGAGTGGGGTAAGAAATATCCCAAACGCACTGCACCTCATCACAAATCTCAGTTTGTGGATCACCATTTGCATCAACTGGAACATCAGATCGTAAATTTTTGGTGTATTCAAAAGGTGCGTTATCAATCCAGCCGATATTTTGAGACAATTCTGTGCCATCAAGTTCGGTTCGGTTGGTGAGGTCGCTGTAGCTGGTTTTTACATATTGGGTGTCTTTGGTAACGGTGCTACGAATGATCAATTTTTTAGCTAAACTAAGTTGTGCTTCCAGATCAGCTTTAATAAAATCTTTAATAATCGGGTCAGTCTCAGCCAACCAATCGGCATAAAGTTTGTTGATTTCAGCTACAATCTCAGCCTTGTTTATACCCGAATAAGTTGGGATTACTTTTACCTCCACAAACGGATCTACGGGATTATTTCGCACAAAAACTTGATTGCTGGGTATTCCTTCGTTTCCAAATTTATCTACAATTGTAGCCTGAATAATGTGGTTGGTTATGCCCGGATTGTTGGGATCAGAAGAGATTTTGGGAAGGCCTACGATACTACTAAAAAACCCTGATTTATCTACCGAGACCACCTGTTCATAATCGCAGCTGCTTGGTAAACCAACGGTATCCACACACACTCGAACCTGCACATCTTCCAAGTTTTGACCAGCAAAAAGATTAGCCTGACCCTGCACTTCCAAAACTCCTTTGGTGGTGATAAATGGCGAGTTTGCAGTTGCTCCTGATGGGTAAGTAATAAATACTCCAGCCGTAGCCGTGGTGATGTTACTAAAAGCCCCGCTAAGCAGTGGAAGGTTAGAATTATCAACAGTATCGAGATCAAATTCCCAAACATAATTCCCATCCAAAAGCCAATTTCCGTTGTCATCTTTACCGTCAAAAATGGTAGCTGGCGGTAGTGAGTTTGCCCCGCTGATAGTTCGGACAATTTCCCCGTTTTGGTTTTTAATTACAAATTTCCATTTATCTACCAAAATTCCATCATCAGGATTATTTGGATTGCTCGCACTTGCCTGAAAATATATCCCGTCTTGCCTGCCATTTCCATCGGTTGAGATAAAATTGGTACCGTATTGTTTGCCGGCATTTTCATCTGCATACCAAGCCAAATCCACTGCAAATAAATTTACCGAAATAGTTTTGGTTTGGTTCAGAGTATTTCCGGCAGTGTCTGTTATCGAAATCTGATTTTTGTTGATAACAGTTGGGTTTGTAGCCAAGGGGTCGCTAATACTATCTTGAAGTAAATCCACTGACCAAGTACAAATTGGATTTGTAGTTAAATCTGAATTATCAAAATCTTGTTCCTCATTACAAACAATATTAAAACTTGATTGAATATAGGAATCGGAGGTTAGAGAGTCAATATTTGCACCGGATAAAGTTTGCCCAAAGCTACCAGAATTTGCCTCATCCAAGACCACTTTTACTCCATAAGTTTCTTCACTCAAACTCAAAGCTTGCAATTGATCATTGGTTAATTTTAGAGTGGCACCTTGTTCTCCCCTACCCTCAAATCTCACTTTTTTTCTAGCAAAAATTGAACCCTCACCTGGCAAACTGTTTTGCAAAAAGGTGTGTGAGTCTAGGTTTAAAATCACACCATCGTTACTAAAATCATTTCCGGCTTTGTCTTTGCCGATTAAAACAAATTTCCACTGACCATCGGGTTGAATATCACTAGTAAAATTGTAATTTATACTGCAACTCGGTTGCCCTGTTACAAAATTCCCAGCTCCATTATCGACATCCGTACAAGTAGTTGTGAAACTTCCCAGCGGGCTTGAATTCGCTCCATTTATCACCAAACTAACCTCTTCATTTTTAGAATTTACGAGCTTTAGATTGATACTAGCATTATCAATTCCAGACTGACCGTTACCTGCTAAATTTGGATCAGAAATCACAAAACTAATATTTGGTCGGCGATTTTTACTGAGGATATTTTCTCCCGAAACTGGGATATTTTGAGTATCAAATTGAATTGAATCCACCGCTGGAATTTCCGTTTCCCGAATAACAGTTAGCTCTTTTTCTTGAATATTTTTGACCGAATCAGTTGAGCGAAATGCAAACAAATTGTTACCCAAATTTAAACTATAATTTTTCTTAAAAAAATAATCTTCATTTTGGAGATTAAAAAAATCTAGGTTTGCAAAATTGCACTGATTGTTGGTTTTTTGGCACTCTTCGAGGCTCACTAAATCTTGAGAAAAAACTTGCCCGGCGATTTCAATTTCAGGTTTATTGGTGAAGGTTTTTTGAGGTGGAGTGGAGATGTTAATTTGCCCGGGAGTGTTGTCGATTGTGATTACCAATTCATCATTTTTGGTCTCGTTTCCGGCTTTGTCTTTAGCTGCAATCACCACCTGATAAGTTCCATCCGCTATTGTTTGTGAGGTTTCAGAAAGTCCAGCAAAGATCTCGTCAAAGTTGCTTGAAATTCCATTTTTAGAAGTAGTTTTATCAAGTCCGTTCGCAAAATCAAAAACCGGATAAGTTGCCACCACATTTCCAGAAATTAGATTTTTAAGCTGATATTCCACTCGTCCCAAATTCAATTCATCAACTGTCCAAACTACCTGAGTTGAATCATTAACACCATCTTGGTTGGCGGTAGAAAGTCGTACAGAATTTAGATCAGTAGAATTTTGTCTTAGGGTTTTGGCAGAAATTACTGGAGCTGTGGCGTCCATAATCGTACCCACAGGAGCTGAGAAATTGGTCTTGTTTGCCCTGTCAGGTTTGGAAGGATCAACAGTGTCTTTTGCTCTGACCGTGAAAAAATATTTTTTGTTATCCTCCAACTGTCCGAACCCAAAAAATGAACTATCCTGCCACATTCCTGGAGCATTTGGCCCAGCATCTCCGCTACTGGAACAGTGTACAAAATCACTATCTGTAGCAGTAGCCGAAGTACCACCTGCAAAAGTAGTGCTACTATTTGGATCGAGTCCATCAGTCCGACAAAAATCGTATTTGGTAGGATTGCTGAGGCTATTGGTATCTCCTACCGAATTGGCGTTTACCATCAGCTGATCACCAGCCGAAAACTCAGCTAAATTTTGAATAGTTACCGGTAGCGGAGCCGTTGTATCAACCTTCACAAAAGCTGAATTGGAGTTGCTAACTGCCCCGAGTCCATCTACACTGCTAGCGTAAACTCTATAATAACCATCACTCAAAAACACCGCCTGATCAAAATCCGCTGTACTACCCCAACCTACTGTTTTACTAGTACCGACTACTGCAGAACCACCTGGAGGTACATTTGCTTCAAAGAAAATAGTCGAGCTAACATACTGCCACGGAGCAGCGTCCGGATCTCCAAAATTACCAAATCGAATTCGTACATTACAACCCGAATTTTTCACACAATTTTGAGTTAGATCATCTGCGGTTGTGGCTGGATTGTTTTCTCGCACTACTCCTCCAATATATGATTCTCCTCCATGAGCATCATTTGAACTTAAAAAATTTGAATCCAAAACCGGAATATTCGGCGGATTATTTAAGGTGTATTCGATGGCAATTTTGGGGTAACTATTAGCTCCGCACCAAGTTGGTGAGCCTCCGTTTAGGGTAGAAGAATCGTTTCTGCTAGAACAGTATGATCCACCGCTACCAGTGCTTGGCGATCGAAGGGCAATTCCGTAGTTAGCAATTCGATTAGCGTAATCTCCATTTTGCAAAAATCCAGTAATATCAATATTTACCGCGTGTGAACCGGGAGCTGAATAAACCTGATTTGAGTTGGCTACAAAACCAGGAGACCCCCAAGAGTTTGTACCACCCGTTGACCAATCCCCAGCCAAAACCGAAGCATACACAGTGTGTCCAAATCCGGTCATGGATTCGCTATACTGAAAAAGCTCCAGCCTTGCACTAGTTATAATAGCACCTGAGGGTAAGCTAGGGGCATCGAATTTGATCAGTGAATAATTTAACTCATAATTATACCCAAAACCAGCAGACAAATGATCCCGAAAAAACTGATTTGATCCATTTTGAGTGATGATTTTTTCTTGCCCGTTGCCAGTCCACGCATACGAACTAGCTTCCACTGGAATAGGCTGTAAGCTAATTGAAATCACCAAAAAAAGCTGACTAACAAGCACCACCAAACTAAAAATTGTGCTATTTTTAACAAACAACCTCTTAGAAAAAAAGTTTAACATAACTCAAAAACCACCATATTTTTAGCCTTATGTCAAAATCCCAAACCACCTAAAAACCTCTATTTAAAAACACAAATGTCTAATTTTTTTGTTTGAGATGGAGAGTGGTGACTAGTGAAAAACTAAAAGTGAAAAGTGAAAATAGGTTTAGGTTGTTTTTTCGTAGAAAATACCTCGATGTGTGGCGATCGGGGGTTAAATATTGCTTGGAGAGCTCCTTATTTTGATACCTGCACACACTTCGATAATTGGAAATCATTAAAAAGTAAATTATTTAAATTTCAAATTTTTGTTTTTAGGATTTAAACTATCCAACTCCCATTTCAACGGATTGTTGTAAATATATTCCCGAATTTTATCCAAATCTTTTTCATTTCGAATAACATGATTATGAAAGGATTGTTGCCAGACGGTGTTGTATTTTTCAATCAGCTTTTGAGTAGAGGTGAGTTTAGGATTTGCTTTTTATATTTACTTAGGGACTAGACCAGTTAAAATTTAATTTGAAATACTTTTCAGGTATTTAATATAGATTTTGATAATATGGAGCAAATCTGTCTCTAAGTCAAATACATATTTCTCTAAATCTTTTTTTGATTGAG
>JBIKIW010000021.1:0-25153 GCA_044361365.1 Limisphaerales bacterium
AAATTTTTAGCTTGCCCATCTGCCTCGATATTGCAAACTTTCAGCAAGATGTTTGACTGCGATTTTGTCTTGGTTATCGAGGTCGGCGATGGTTCTGGAAAGTTTTAGGATTCGCATGTAGCCTCTGGCACTGAGTTTGAATTTATCGATGGCTTGGGAGAGAAGTTTTTGGCTGGCTTCGTCTAGTTCGCAGTACTTTTCTATCATTGGTAGGTTCATTTCGCTGTTGGTTTGGATGCCTGTTCCCTTAAATCTTGTCGTTTGAATTTTTCTTGCCGCTTGCACTCTTTTGGCTACAACTGCCGAAGTTTCACCCAATTCTTTGCTTTGGAGTTCGTCTTTTTTGGGCCTGTTTACTTCTACATGCAGGTCTATTCTATCGACAATTGGACCGCTAAATTTGGCTTGGTAGCGAAGGATTGAGGCTTTATTTTGAGGTCTTGCCATAGCGTCGGGGTCATCAGGATCGAAACCACTTGGGGTAGGGTTGGCGGCAGCTAAAAGGTAAAACCTAGATGGGTATTCCACACTTCCACTGGCTCGTGAGATTGTCACAGTTCCATCTTCCAAAGGTTGTCTTAAAGCCTCGATGGATTCACGGCTAAATTCCGGAAATTCGTCCAAAAACAAAACCCCACGGTGAGCGAGAGAAATTTCTCCTGGCCTGAGTTTGCTTCCACCTCCGACAAGAGCAATATGAGAACTGGAGTGATGGGGACTTCGAAACGGTCTTTTGAACAAAATCTCCCCGTCGTTTAGTAGTCCTGCTACCGAATAAATTTGAGTAACTTCCAAAATTTCCTCCTCAGTCATGGTTGGTAAAATGGTGGGGTAACTTCTAGCTAAAAGGGTTTTTCCGCTTCCGGGTTGCCCAATAAACATCACATTGTGTCCACCGCTGGCAGCAATTTCTAAGGCTCGTTTGGCGACTTCTTGACCTCGTACGTAGGCTAAATCGTTGGGTAAAAGCTCATTAGGATTTTCTAAATTTTGCAAAAATGCTGGTTTGTTACTGAGGCTTTGCAGGTCGATTGGTTCTAGTGGCAGGATCGGTTTTTGCTGATTTAGGTGGCCTATAAGCTGGCGTAAATTTTCTACTGGAAAGACGTTGATTCCTCGTACCAAAGCTGCTTCTTTTCCGTTATCTTTGGGGATAAAAATATTTTTAAATCCGTTGTTTTTTGCCCACAAACAAATTGTAAGAACTCCCGAAACTGGTCGTAGAGTTCCATCTAGTGACAATTCTCCCAAAAATAAATCGGTGTTTTCTGGTGGCTTTCTAAGCATTCCAATCAGGTTCAAAATTCCCACACTAATAGGTAAATCAAATCCAGAACCAACTTTAATCACATCGGCTGGAGCTAGGTTGATGGTGATTTTCCCAAGTGGAAATTCAAAGCCACTTTGTTTGATCGCAGAGCGGATTCTTTCCCGACTTTCTTGTACGGCTTTGTCTGGAAGTCCTACAATTATTATACCAGGAAGGGCAGGGCTGAGGTCGATTTCACACTCGATTTTTTGAGCTTTTAGACCAATGTTTGTAGCGGTTATGGTTTTGGTGATCATGCACTTTTCGTCATTCTCAAAATCTTTTTGGTCAAGTCTAACTTTATTTGTAATAATATTTGTTTAGAACTAGAAGCCTAGAGTGCTACAATCCTTTAACTACAAGATAAATTTATATTAGATATGCGAGCAAATACATTACTTAAATCTGGTCTAAATCTTTACAACAAAATTTTAAATTATCAGTCTAATTTGGTATGCAACCGATCGTTATTTCTCCACTTGAAAATGCCACTGGGAGACTACAAGAAATTTTGAAATTACCAGTAGATGATGTAGTTCGTGACGCTACTGTGCAGAGGTTTGAATATACTTTTGAGCTTGGTGTGAAATTGATCAAGAGGTTTTTGAAAGAAGTGTATAATTTGGATGAGGATTTCTATTTGGATATGCTAAAAAGTGCTGTTAAATACGAACTAATAAGCAACATCGAACTATGGAAACAGTTTAAACTTACCAGAAATTACACCTCTCACAATTACTCTGAAAATGGGGCAAATTATTCCTACAATCAGGCAGCTTTGTTTTTACCAGAAATACAAAAAACGATTTTAAAAATGCAAGAACTAAATCAAAAAATTCAAAATGGCTGATACATATTTCCCGCCGATAGCCCTTACAAAATATCAAATAAGTTTGATCAAAAAAGTCGTTGCTGAAAAATTACCCAACGCCAAAGTTTTTTTGTTTGGTTCTCGGATAAATAAAACTGCCAAAAAATATTCTGACATAGATATTGCGATTGAAAGCGAGGCTGAATTTGATCCAAAACTTATTTTTGAAATTCATGAAAAATTGTCAGACTCTTTCGATTTTAAAGTTGATTTGGTTGATCTAAACAAGGTCTCTGAGGAGTTTAGAAAAGTAGTGGATTTTAAAGCTGTTTGATGAATTGATTTTCTAGCAATACTTTTAAATCTTTATGAAGGTATGTTGCGACACGTTGTTCTAAGGATGTGTAAAAATTAAATTCATCTTTCAAGCAATCCATAAAAGGTATGCCGATATTCGGTACTTCCTTTAAAGCATTAGCAATTTCTTCCTTAATTATAGATTTTTGCTTATTAGAAACCTCAGAATCATCATAACTGTTAACTTTAAAATATCCAAAATTTTGAACTCCTGAAAAGATATTACTGTAACCTTCTCTAGCTTGAATGTTTAAAATAATTTTAACTTTGAATTTTTTAAAATATTCATCTAAAACATACTCATAGGATAAATAAAATTAATGAGGTTACATTCCGGAGCGGCTGACAACTTTTCAAATTTTTTAGTTAAACCGTGTTGAGGCTCTAGCCCTCGTAAGGCGGCTAATCCGATTTCTTGTTGAGAAATATTATTTTCAGTAAAGTAATCTTTAAACTCTGAATCAAAAAGATTATTAGTAACAGTTTGGACTAAGATTAGGTTTTCAACGACCTGTAATTAGCTTATCGCTGGTTTACAGTTTTCCGACATAAAATATATTTGGTTTGGTTTAAAAAATTACTCATACTTCAAAGCTTCGGTAGGCTCGATGTTGGATGCTCTGATAGCTGGAATAATTCCGGCAATAAATGTGATAAAACTTATGGAGAAAATCACGATCAAAATATTACCTAAACTGACCCCAAAAACATCTCCACTTTCAAACCCAAATAGTTTTGCACTTTTAGCAATTTGATTGATCGCAAAGCTAAGAAAGGTTGTGACTGTAATTCCAATTACCGAACTCCAAAATCCAATCAAAGTTGCCTCTACGGCAAACAGTCCAAAAACTCCTTTTTTGCTCATACCCAAAGCTCGCATTAATCCTATCTCTTTGGTTCGTTCCAGTGAAGCTGTAAAAAGTGTATTTATTACTCCAAAAAATCCTGTTACTAGTCCAATCATAGCAAACATTCCAAGTCCAAATTGCATGGTGGATAAAACTGATTCCAAGCTCTTTTTGGCGGTATCGTTGGTCATAATTCCTAGGTCTAGTTTTTCGATGTTTTGTTTCATATCTTTAACTTCACTTTCGTTTAAATCATCATTGTAAATCACAGTCAGAGAAGTGTAGCCCAAATTTTTGTCTTTTTCAGTTTCAATTACTGTTTGGTCATAAATTCCTTGGATCATTTTTTCGGGTAAAATATTTGTGGAATTGTAAAAAATTGAATTACGTAAAATTCCTAAAACTGTTACTTTTTTGGTGTAATTTCCACCAGCATCTTTTCTAAAATTAAGGGCAAGTTCTTTATTTAAAATATCTTTCGGTTCATCATAGCCAAGTTTTTGAGCTACTTCGTAAGACAGCAAAATGTTTTGATTATCGTCAGATTTTGGTGTTTGACCAGCATAAAGTGGGAATTCGTTTTTTGGATAAATTGTGTCTGTATAGGAAAAGATTTTTTTGGAATTTTGGGTCTCAGCATAAAGATAAGTTACTTTGGTGTGGAGTGATTTTTCTACCCGACTAACACCTTTAATCTTTTTCAAATTTTCAATATCTTTATCAGTTAGATTTCGCCCAAAGAAACCACCTTCTAAACCCTCTTGATATTCTTTGACAGCACTAAGGTTGGCTTGTACAGCACCTTCTGTACCTTTGGGAACTACCTTAAAACTCCCAACTTCTTTACCACCTTCGGTTTGGTTGTTTATCCAGGTTTGAAAACCACTGCTAATTACTAAAATTAGAGACAAAGTAATCGCTCCAATTGTGATTGATAAAATTGTTAAAAAAGTACGGAATTTAGTTCGTAAAAGGTTTGAGTTGGCTTTTTTGAGAGTTGTGAGAAAAGTCATAAGAAATTAATTGTGAGTTTGTAGTTGTTAGTTTTTAAGATTTTTTGTTTTTTTAGATTGATTTGAATTGGTGTAATCAGGAGTATCATATGGATAAACATCACCATTAAAAGCAGCTAGTTTGGAAATCAATAAACCTACTGAAATTGATAAAATAGATGGTAATATTTTACCTTTAAAATACTGAAATTTGCTAATTTTTTTCATATTAACTTTTGGTTTTTAAAACACTTTCATTTTTCATAAAAAGTATTATTCATTCATTATTATTTTTAATTAAAAGTGTCGATGCTTCCAACCTTCCCATCCAAAATATGGATTCCACGATTGCATTTTTCGGCAATTTCTTCGTCGTGTGTTACGATCACCAAAGTGGTGCCGAGTTTTTTCTGAATATCAAAAAGAAGTTTAATAATTTGGTTGCTGGTTTGGGAGTCCAGGTTGCCGGTTGGCTCGTCGGCAAAGATTACTTTTGGTTGATTAATCAGACTTCGAGCGATAGCAACTCGCTGTTTTTGACCACCTGAAAGATTGATTGCCCTTTCATTTAATTTATCACCAAGCTCAACCATTTCAAGAACTTCGGCGACTCGTTTTTTATCAACTTTGCTAGTTTTACCGGCAATTTCTAGGGGTAAAAAAACATTTTCAAAAACCGTGTTGTTTGGTTGCAGATGAAAAGATTGAAAAACCAAACCAATATTTTGGCTACGAAACAGAAATGGATCTTTGGAATTTTTGGAAAATAAATTTACACCGTCGTATAAAACTTCACCTTGATCAGGTCTAAGGAGTCCAGAAATAATGCTTAGTAGGGTAGATTTACCACTGCCAGATTTGCCTAAAATAGCAACACTTTCGGCTTGATCAATCTCAAAGCTAAGATTGTTTAAAACAGTAGTTTTAGTTTGTTTTCCAAAACTTTTGGAGATGTTTTTGATTTGAATAAAAGACATAATGTTGTTGAGTATTAAATGTTTTTAGTTAAAAAATAATAATGAATAAATAATAATTTCTTATGAGAATTGAAAATATTCTAAAGCAAATTACTGTGTAAAAAGATTTAAAAAGTATTTTGAAATACTAGCTTTAAACTATTCTAATCTACTTATATTTATCTACAAATTCCTGATAAATGCTCGAGAAAGCTTGCCACTCCTCAAATTCTTTTTGGAGAATTTCAAAGCCTTTCTGGTTTAGTTTATAGTATTTTCTAACACCTCCTTCGTTGGATTCTTGAAGGTATGTGTCCACCAATTCGTCATCGGTTAATTTGTATAAAATAGGATAAATCGTGCCTGCTGGTGTGTTGAAAATTTCGCCAACTTGTCGTACCAAATTATAGCCGTAAGAATCCTGACTTTTTAAAAACAAAAGCACTGCCAAACGCAGAAAGCCCTTTTTGAATTGGGAATTCATAGATTTTATATTTTTGAGTACTCTTAGTACTATGTAAAGCAAAATACTAAAGATGTCAAATATTGAAAGTGACAAGCGTTAAAACCACAGTTTAGTAAAAATTTTAGATTAGATTTTAGTGTAATTTTTCTTATTTAATCGGTTTAAATCGTGGCGGAGGATATGAGATTCGAACTCATGAGGGATTGCTCCCAACACGCTTTCCAAGCGTGCGCCATAGACCGCTAGGCGAATCCTCCAAGTCATTTAAAAATACCACTAAAGTTTGAAATTTGGCAAGTAGATCGAGTTAATTTAAATCTAATTTTGACTAATATTTGCCAGATACTATAATCACTTTACTCGAGAAAAAATATCGTTAATTTAAGTTTAAACTAGAAAATTATGTGAATATTTCAAAATCAAATCCTTGACAAACACGCTAAAAAACAGCTTTTTTGAAATTAAATACCTATATGCTCTACCTACGTTCTTGGCTTGAAGATTATATCGATTTGGCCGAAATTTCTGATCAAAAATTAAGTGATTTAATCTCTTTAAAATCAGGAGAGGTTGAAGGTTTTTCAATGATTAAAGACTGGTTTGGAGGTAAGGTTTTGGTGGGTAAAATAGAAAATTGTCGCAAGCATCCAAACGCAGATAAACTTAATATTTTTGATGTAAATATTGGCACTAAAGGTAAAGTTCAGATTGTTTCAGCAGCTCCAAATGTGCGTGAAGGTTTGCTAGTACCTGTAGCTTTGGTGGGTTGTAGGCTCAGCTACCTGACTTTGAGTGAACGTAAAATGCGTGGGGAAAGTTCATTTGGAATGTGTCTTGGGAAAAGTGAATTGATGTTGGAAACTGAGTTTAGCAGTGGGCTTTGGGAGCTAGAAGATGAGTTTAAAAATTTCAACCGTGAAGTTGTTTTGGGACAAAGTATTTGTGAAAGTTTTCCAGAATATTTTGCGGCTCAAACTGTTTTTGAAATCAAATATCTTCAAGATAAAATCGCCAGCCTTGGTTGCCATTTAGGGCTTTCAATTGAAATTGCTAGAATCTTAGAAAATCCAAATTTGCTTAAACCAAAAGCTAAAAGAATTTTAAAATCAGAAACTTTTTGGCAGGATTTTCAGGCTCAGGCTTTAAAAATTGAAAACACCAATTTGCCGGCAGCAAGTTTTAAAGATGATCATAATTATACTAACTTTTACAGTCTTTTTAATCTCGAACTGGAGTCTGAATTTAACCTCCCACATCAAATTCAACAACGAATGTTTTTTACTGAAAAAAACCTGACAGATAGTATCGCAGATTTGTCTAATTATTTGTTGTTTGATGTTGGACAGCCGAGTCATTTTTTTATAACTAAAACTGATGATTTTAGCTGGAATTGGAAAATTGAAAAACTGGAAAGCAAAACTAAATTTGAAGGTTTAGGAAATCTTAAAAATGCTATTTTACCTCAAGATACTGAAGTTTTAGCTAATTCACAAAAACTACTTTGGCTTCCGAATATTTCAGGTAGCAGGGAACTTAGTGTAACAAAAAGCGATCAAAAACTCTACATCGAATTGGCCAATTTTGCCAAAGAAGGCGTAGCTAGAAATTCTTTTAGAATCAATTATCGTTCTGATTCTACTCGCTTTGCTAACGGCGGAATAAGCATGCGAACTAGTTTAATTTGGTTGTTGCATTTTCTAGAATTTTTAACTGCAAATCAGATTAATTTTAAGTTAGTTAATTTTTTGAAATGGATAAATCTAAGTCACGAGTTGTTTAAATCGATCCCAAATAATGCCAACTTTTTGGAGTTTGCTAGAGTACTTTTAGGGCAGTCTCAAAATGAAGGAATAGAAGTTGATTTAAAAATTTTGGCAACCAAAATTCAAGCTGATTTAAAGCCAAATCAAATAGAAAAATACCTCGAAATAGTTGGTGGTTGGGATGGAAAAATTTTATACCCAGAAGGGTTTTATGGTCACTTAAATAATTTTGAAGAAGTGATTTTTGAAGTAGCTAAATTGTTTGGACTTGAAAATATTCACCATCAATATTTAGAATTTACCACCGAGCAAACTAATTCACAAAGTTTTGAAGTTTTTTATAATTTAAAAGAAATTTTTGCAGGAAATGGTTTTCAAGAAATCATCACTAGACCCTTAGTTAATCCAAAATATTTAATCTCCAATTTTACTAAAGAAAAAGACACAGCTTTAACGGCAATTAGTACTCAAAGACAAGATGAAAATCGCCTGCGAGATGGGCTTTTGACGAGCCTTTTAAAGTCCACCTTCGAGAACTTTATTCGTGGTGAAAAAAATATCAATTTATTTGAGCTAGACAAGGTTTATAACTTTGATGGTGAGTTAAAAGAAAATGTGGTTTTAGAGGCTGTTAGTCTAAATGAAAACCCGTATTTACTAACTTATTTAGTTCAAATATTGGCTACCAAAATGGGAGTAAAAATACAGTTTGAGAAGCATGAATCAGCCCTTGGAAAAGGTTATTTGTATAAATTAGGTGAGATAGAAATTACCCTTTTGGAACTAACCAACAAACTCAAAAAAGAATATCAAATTCCGCACACCAAAAAAACCTGGTGGTTGCAAGTTGACCTCACAAATTGGAATGAAAAACTCAACCCATATGATTCTTTTAAAGATCAGTCTGATTACCCAATTTTATCTCGAAGTTATTCAATTATCGTGTCTAAAGAATTTGGTTGGGCCGAAATTGGTGAGTTGATTTTAAGCAAGAAACTTGATCAAATAGAAGTTAGTTTAGAACCAAAAGAAAGATTTGAAAAGTCTGCTGCAACTGATATTCTAAATTTTGATATTCGGTTTAGTAGTTATTTTAGAAATATTACTCATCAAGAAATTGAAAATTTTGAGCAAAATATTTTTGCTGATTTTAAAATAAGAGACACCAATTTTGAACTTAGAAATTAAAATGAATGGTGTTGAAATAAATCTAAAGAACAGCCAAATTCAGATCGAGTTTGTCAAAAATTATCTCAACTCTATCAACGATTTTAAAGCCAATTTAAATTTTTTGAAAGATACTGAAAATTCTAAAATTCCAGAAATTGTAGCTCAAATTTATCCTCAAAAAAATTACCCACTTTACTGCAAGCATATTTTAATTTGCCTTAGTCAAAAGACAACTCAAAAAACTGAACTTGGTAGTAAAAAAACTAGATTTGGAAAACTTATAAAAACATATCAAAATTTTGAAGAAGATATTTTAAAGTTATATTTGGTGGGGGAAAGCTGGATAGATTTTGACACTGATAATGTAAGCAAAAGTGACGGTGAAATTAGTTATATTTATACTGAAAAATTGATTTTACCAGTTTTTAAAACTAAAGAGGAAATTTTAGAAAATCTACACCAGCAAGATTTACCGTACGGGGTTTGGATTTGGTTGATTTGGCTCTAAAAGTAAGGTAATTTTTCTTGACAAAGGTTTTGAACAAAAGTAACGTTAGTTTACTTTTTAAAATTATTATTTGTTTGTTACCTATGTCTAAAGCAAAAGCTATTACTACCGCTGAATTTGAAGAAATCAAAAACCAAGCTGGAATTTATTTAATCGATTTTTGGGCAGTCTGGTGTGGACCTTGTAAGGTTATGGAGCCAGTTATTGACCAGCTTTGTGAGGATGAGGATTTGAAAGAAGTAAGCTTTTTAAAGGTAAATGTGGACGAAGAGCCAGAATTATCTGGTATGTTTAGGGTTAGCAGCATTCCTACTTTTTATATTCTAAATATTAAAGGCGATGGCACTTTTGATCTCGCTACAGATGTTTTAGGAAAAATAATTGGTGCTCAACCAGCCTTCAACTTTAAGTTAGAAGTTCAAAAAGCAATTGCTCCAAAATAAGCCAATTTTGAGTTTAGTTTCAATTTGAAGTTAGGTTGGTGTTTAGTGAAATGGGTATAACAGGCTTTTTAGGCTCTTTAAGGTAAGCAAACTTCCAAGATCCTGAAACAAATTCAGGATGACCGATAAACTAAGGAATTTAATGGATTTTCAACCCTTAGTTTAATTCAATAAATCCACAACTAAGATACCTCACTATCTTTACTTCTAAGCCATTTATCAATATCACCAGCTCCCATAACAACAACCAAAAATCCATCTTTACGGTACTCTTGAATTTGTTGCCAAAGTTTATCATTCATTTCTACCTCCTCGGCGTCTTTTTTGTTTTCTAAAAGGTTAATTAAATCAAAAGGTTTTAGAATTACCAAATCTGGATTTTCTCTGGTTTGATAAGTTGGAAGCCATAAGATTTTGTCGGCTAATTTGAAAGCTGTTTTGTAGTCATTTTTGATCTCCTGTTGTCGGGTATTTTGATGAGGTTGATAAGCTGCTACGACTTTGGGATTTAGCTCTTTTGCCATTTGCAAAGTGGCTGCAATTTCAGCTGGGTGGTGAGCATAGTCGGTGTACAAATTTTCAGCTAATTTTTCCATTCGCCTACTGGTACCTGGGAATTTAGAAATTATTTGTTCCAACTCTTTTAACTCCTTAGAATCAATTTTACCATCAAAAATCTTATTAAATAAAGCTTTAGCTAGAGCTGCATTTTGCCTGTTGTGAAGTCCTGGAAGTTTAAAGTTTTTATAATTAGCTAATTTTCCACCAAAATTCCTCCTAAGTTCAGTGATTTCGATTTTTGAGCCATCTTGCCAGGTCGAAATCTTTAACTTTTGTAAATCTTCCCCAAAAGCCACTATAACTTTACTCCTTTGCAGAAATTCCACAAAGGCCTGATTGTAATTTTCTTGGCTTGGATAAATGTCTTGGTGATCGTAATCAATACTAGTTAAAATTGAAGCGAAAGGTTGGTAATTCAAAAAATGCCTATCGTATTCATCTGCCTCCAAAAGCAAATATTTACTACCCTCCACCCTTTTTCCATTGTTGTCCCAGGGCAATTCACTACCAACGATGTAAGTGAGTTTTTGGCCGTATTCTTTAAACAACCAAACTAGCATGGCAGTGGTTGTAGTTTTTCCATGTGTTCCAGCAACTCCAATTAATTTAAGATTATCTTTTTTGATCACAAAATTTATAAATCCATCTCGCTTGCTAACTTTCAGATTATTCTTGATAGCAAACAAAATCTCTGGGTGATTTTTGGGAATTGAGGAACTGTGTACAAACCAATAAATTGGAAATCTTTTATGTGTTAATTCTATTTCTACACCTTTTTGTCCTATGTGAATATTTGCCCCCCGTTTTCGTAAATTTTGAATGGTTGGATTTTCGTAAAGGTCGGATCCACTGACCATAAACCCCATGTCTAAAGCAATATTAGCTAAGGCTGAAAGCCCGCTTCCGCCAATTCCTGAAAAGTATAAATGCATTTTTTAAGCTTTCAAATACTTTAAAAAATCGTCAATACTTGACCAGATTCAGTTTTCTCCTTAAAAGTATAAATGTTTTCCGAAATAGCTCAGCGGTAGAGCAGTTGACTGTTAATCAATTGGTCCTAGGTTCGAATCCTAGTTTCGGAGCCATACAAATTTTAATTTATTCCCCTTACAGGGAATTTTTTGTTGTGTGGAAATAATATAGCTAAACCAATATTAAACTAGACACTTGTCTGCGGATACGGGCATCAGATATTCCTAACTTAGAAAGCCTTTAAAGCTCAGACAGTCATAGCCTTCGTTATCTACTTTAAATATGGTTTAGCTATACTTTAACTATTTCAAAATCTCAAGCAGTCCAGGAATATAGTACAATTTCTGATTTTTAACAGTTTTAGATTCAAATAAGCCTAAATTTTCAATTGATTTTAAATAATTTCTTGCGGTTTTAGCGGTTATTTTATTTTTTTGACTAAGCTGATTTACATTATAAAAAGCATTAGAGAAAAAGTATTCCAAGACTTCGTGATTTGCTAGCTTTGGTAATTTTAAGCTTAATTCTGTTGTAAAAGAAGACTTTAAATTAATAATCTGTCGCACTTTTTGAGCTGTTAAACTAGCTTGGGTTTCGATAGCTTCTAGTATATACATCACCCACTTTTCCCAACCTTTGTTTAATCTTAGGTTTTGTAAGTTTTGATAATATTGATTTTTAGTTTTTAAAAGATAGTCAGATAAAAACAAACATGGAAAAGTTAGCCTCTTGTATAAAACTAGCTCTAAAAGCATTAAAATCCTACCTGTTCTACCATTTCCATCATAAAATGGGTGTATGGATTCGAACTGATAATGTGAAACTGCTACTTTGATTAATGGGTCAATATCGTTAGCAAATTTCTGGTCGTTTATATATTTCTCTAAGTTTGCTAGTAAATCTCTAATTTCATGTTCAGACTGAGGAGGGGTATGTACAATTTTACCATCACTTCTAGCTATTACGGTACCTGGTATTTTTCGGACTCCTGTTTTATTTGGTTCAACGATAGATTGAACATTTACTATATCATTTGTTGTTAGAATACCCTTCGATTTAACCAATTCAAAACCTGCAAACAAGGCTTCTTTGTATCTCAAAGTTTCTTTTGTAGCCAAATCTATCTTGGTTTCTTGTCCAAATATTTCATACTGCAAGACATCTAAAGTGGTAGAAAAAATATTTTCAATGCTACTACTAGAAACAGCCTCCCTTGCTGTCAAAGGTAGTAAAATTAAAGATTTGTCAGGAAGGCTTATGATCAGTCCGTTTAATTCTGCCAAAGCGATATTTGCTTTTAGGGTTTTTTCTAAAATTTCAACAGTTCGAAAATTGAAATCAGGAGGTAAAATAGGAAAAGAAGCCATATAAGCATTTTTGTGTAAGTAAGTAAAATTTACTTATTTTTACCTAAACCTGTCAAATACTAGGTAGTTCTTACCTACTTGTTTTAAAACACAAACACACCTTTTTGCTTTTTTACCTTTGCGTTAATTAGTCCTAGGTATATTATCTGATTATTCTCTTTATCCACTACAATTTGGCTGATATTTCCAATTGGGTTACTAAGATTTACATTGTCTTGAGTATTCCAAGATTGACCTTGGTTGGTGGTTATAAACAAACGGTTATCCACACTGGCAATTATCCTGGAGAGACCTGAGTTTGGATCTGCAGCTACATCGTAAATATTAGCCTGTTCAGACTGCAAGGGGAGGGCTAATTTTCTAAAATTATTTCCGCTGTTTTCAGAGTACCACATTTGCTTATCAGCGATCAAAATCCAAGGTTTGGCACCAGTTGTGTTGGTTATTTTAGAAGTTCCAAAGTCAACCAAAATTCCAGCCGTAACCGGGACTATTTTTTCGTATTTTCCAAAAGTTGCTTTGCCGCCAAAGCCTAAATCTAAGCTATCTTTGGGTTGATTTTCGCCAATTGTACTAGCGGATTTGGTTAATTTTTGAGTCGTAAAAGTATCACCTAAATCTGTAGAATAAGCCAATCCTTCATCTTCAAATAATACAAAAAAAAGTTTATCAAATTCTGGAACAAAACCAATTTGTGCTGGAGTGTCTTTAAAGCTACGAACTTTTTTCCAAGTAAGGCCACTATCCAAGCTGCGTAACAGCGCTCCTTTTTCCAGAATAGCAAAAATATTGTTGCTATTAAAAGGATCTACCACCAAAAATAAAACTTGAACATTGATTTGTACCTCTGAGTAAATCTCTTTAAAGTTTGCTCCTCCGTCTAAAGACTGATAAATTTTCCCGAGCTTTTCTTCTACAACAGCCAGATAAACAACTTTTTCATTAGATGGATCAACTGCAAAGTCAGTTATTACTAATTTATCGTTAGTCGCAATTTGGCCGTTAATTTCTTGGGTTTTTGCCTTGGCATCTGAGTTGTTACTGCCTACTGGGGAGATGTAAATTCTTTGCCAAATTTGACCTCCATTAGAGCTTTTAAATAAACCTTTTTCCTTTGTTAAAGCAAACAGCAAGTCTTTATTTACTCGATGAATTTTAAGTACCGAAATGTTGCTAAGTCCTTGATTGTCAGTATTTCCATCTGGTTGCAAAACTGCATTGGCTCGCACAAAACCATCAGCACGAACTGCTGGATCGTTTTTCAAAACACCGTAAGTTGTGGTTGGTTTGTTGGTTTGAGTATTTAAAAATGGTATTGAGCAGGAGGCAGCTGTTCCTAAAATGGCAATACTGGTAAAACTGACAACTAAAAATCTTTGCCAAATGGCTTTACTGATATTAAACACTTCAAAGTATTAAAAGAAAATTCTTAAAATTGTACAGAATTTGTGTTTTCAAAGCTGTTTAAAATTCCAGTAGATCTCAAGTTTAAGATGAAAAAAGTACAACTGCTTGCACATTAAAGAGATTCTTAATTGACAGCGAAATAATTCTAAAATAAAAAACCTTATTATAACGAACCCAACGAGGCTTTCAACTATGACTCTGCAAAAAGCACTTGAAATATTTAACATAAAATCTTTGGAGGAGATCTCTAAAGATGAAATAAAAAAGATTTATCGAAAGCAAGCTGGTCTAAAACATCCCGACAAAGAAGGTGGAAGTAGCCAAGAGTTTGTGGAGCTACGCCAAGCTTATTTGTATATTTTATCGCATTATCCAAACAAAGAAATTAAAAAAACCGGCAAAGATCTTAAAGAACTTTCTAAAGATGAAATCCTGGATAAATACTTTCAAGATACTAGAGAGTTACAAGTAAAAGTGGACTCATATGAAAGTGTAACCAATACTCAAATTGCTGTTTTGGACACTGTAAAAACTGAAGCTGAAGATATTTTGGCTAGATTTGAAATGCGTAAGGCTGAACTTAAAAAAGAACTTGATAAAAATGTTTCTGAACTTGAAAAAAAATATAATCCAGGTTTTTTTGCTAGACTTATATCTCTTTTCCAAAACAAAATGAGTGAGGAGGAATTTTGGGAAAAATATCATTTTGAGGTTCAAAAATACAGCCGCAAAGATGCTGAACTAGACGTAGAGTTTTTCAAAGAAATGTTAACTACCTACGGCGGCGGACTAAACAAAATCGCTAATTCTATAACTGAAATTTAATTTTTTTTACTCTCAACAATATATGTCTCACAATAATTTAGGTGTCATCGGACTTTCCACAATGGGTGCTAACCTTGCCAGAAATTTTGCTAGAAATGGTTACCAAGTAGCGGTTTTTAACCGTAGTTACGAAAAAACTGAGCACTTGCTTAAAGCTTGGGAATTTGATCAAAAAGAAGTTGAAACAGAGGGAATGATAGCTGGATACAGTGATTTGGCAAATTTTGTGAACAGCTTGGAACTACCTCGAAAAATATTTTTACTCGTTAAAAGCGGTACCCCTGTAGATGATTTTATTGCAAAACTTTACCCACTTTTGGATGAAAATGACATAATTATTGATACCGGAAATTCTAATTGGAAAGACACTCAAAGACGTCAGAAACAGCTTGAAAACGGGAGCTTCTTGAGTTTAGAAGAAGTAACCTCAGGAAAACTTAGAATAAACAAAAAAATTCATTTTGTAGGTTCTGGAGTTAGTGGTGGCGAACAGGGAGCTTTGCTTGGACCAAGTCTTATGCCAGGTGGGAATAAAGATGCAGTAGATGAAATTTTACCAATCCTTGAAAAAGCAGCTGCCGATGATTTTAACAACAATAAATGCGTTACTAATGTTGGACATGGGGCTAGTGGACATTTTGTGAAAATGGTTCACAACGGAATTGAGTATGGAATTATGCAAGGAATTACTGAAGTTTATGATATTTTGAAGCGTGAAAGCTATTCTAATTTTGAAATTTCCGAATTTTTTGATAAAATTAATCATGGAGAAATTGAATCGTTTTATCAAGACAATCTGCCTGTTCGATTGGAAAGCTTTTTGATTGATATTACAGTTAAAATTTTAAAAACTAAAGACTCTCTTTCGGATCAATTTTTGATAGATAAAATTAAAGATGTCGCTAAAGCTAAGGGAACCGGAGGTTGGACTGTGGAGGCTGCTTTGGAGCTTGGAGTTTACACACCTACTTTGGCAGCAGCAGTTTTTGCTAGAACTGGGTCAGCTAGAGGTCAAAGCTTTTTGGTAGAAACCACTAAAGACCAAATTGAAGAATATACCGATAAAGAAGCTCTTGAACAAATTTTAAGTTTAGGGCTGGAAAGCGTTTATTTAGGTTGTTTTTTGCAAGGTTTAGATTTGATTAAAAAGGCCAATATCGAAAATAATTGGGATATTGATTTAAGAGAAGTTTTGCGAATTTGGGAAGGTGGTTGTATTATCCGCACCAAACTTTTAGCAAATATGTGGGAAATGTGGCAATCCAAATTTAATTTCAAAAACCGAGTTTGGAGTTTGTCATTTTTATCAGGTTTCAACGACTCTTTACCACTTCCAGTACTACACTCTTCTTTGGATTATTTTCAAACTCTTAGTAGTGAACTTTTACCAACCAATTTGATTCAGGCTCAAAGAGATTATTTTGGAGCTCACACTTATAAAAGAAATGATAAAGAAGGTGATTTTACAGGAGGTTGGATTGACTAAATCTTTCTTTTTGGGCAACAGTTTATAACCTGTTATTTAGGGTGTGGCAAATGCTTACTAAATCTCATCTTCAAAAAATCTGGAAAACTGCTGTACTCCCAATTATTGACTTTTTCTCAATTCACTTGGGGGTTTTGGTGGTTTATATGGTTCGGTATAATTGGTTTCAAGATAGTTTTTTAGACAACAAACAGCTTAGTTTTGGTGAATATACAATTTTTAGCATTTCAATCTCGCTTTCAGTTGTAGTTGTTTATGCTTTTTTGGGTTTGTACGAAATTTATGGTAGAAGAGGTTTTTGGACTTCTGTTTTTAGATTATTTATTGGAATCTCATTGGTTTTGTTGCCTGTAATTACCTACTTTTTCTTTAACGAATATAATCGAGATGTATTACCGACAGGCGTTCCAATTAGTCGTTTTATTTTGGGTGCTGGAGGTTTTGTATCGCTGTATTTTGTATTTTTAGGTAGAATCATTTTTTGGCTGGTGGAGCAGATATTGTATCAACTTGGTTTTGGTAAAATTGGCGTGGTAATAATAGGAGATACTGAAAACACTTTTTCTAAAAGACTAAAAGGACTTAATAACATCAAAAATATTTATAATTTTCCCTTATTAGACAAAGATAGTCTGCGTGAAACTAACAGTTTAATTGAAAAAAACCAAGTTGAAGAAATATATCTACTATCAGATAAAAGCAGGCTTGGTTCTAAGTTAGCTATTTTAGCCGAGCGACGCAAAATTAGTTTTATTTTCTCACCGGAAGGTTTTAACGATTACCAATCTTTTGGTTTGAACCCTATAACTATCGAGCGAAAGTTGCTATTAGAACTTAAACACAGCAACTTAGATGGTTGGCAGGTAGTCTTAAAAAGAGTTTTTGATATTGTTTTTTCTGGTTTATTTGTAATTTTAACTAGCTGGTTGTATTTGATTATTGCTATTGCTATTAAGCTTGATTCCGAAGGTCCGATTTTTTATAGAAGTGAGAGAGTTGGTCCGAGTGGAAAGGTTTTTAGACTCTGGAAATTTAGACGACTCAAACAAGAATTTTCTACTTCAGAAAGCAACTTAGAAACTATCAAACTAGAGCAAGAATTAATCGCCAAACAAGACGCCAGAAAAGATGGAATTTTGTACAAAATTAAAGACGATCCAAGGTCAACTAAAGTTGGAAAGTTTATAGAAAAATATAGTTTAGATGAAATCCCTCAATTCTTTAATGTACTTGCTGGTGAAATGTCTATCGTCGGACCAAGACCACACCAACCTCGAGAAGTAGCTAAATATAAAGATCACCATTATAAAGTTTTTAATATCAACCCTGGAATTACAGGCTATGCTCAAATAAACGGTCGCAGTGATATCAACTTCGAAAATGAGGTTAAATACGATGTTTATTATATTGAGAACTGGACTTTTTGGTTAGATATTTGGATTATAATCAAGACTCCATTTGTAATTTTATTTAACAGGCATACAAGCTAGTAAAAGTTTGTGTTTTAGAATTTTCCGAGGTTCAAATTGACAATTACCAAAAATTAAAGCTCAAATAGTTTTTGATATATGAGCAAACTCTTTCGCCAAAAAGACTATAGCAAAATTAAATTTTTTTAAATGACTGTTCTGGATTTTTCCAGAATTTTTTTTGCCTCATTTTAATATCGCCTACTATTTTTTACTCTCAAATATATTATTTATGTCACAATCACACACTTGGAGCTTCAAAAAACTCATCCTAGATGAAATTCAAAAAAACGGAGGTTGGGTGAATACTCACGTCCATGCCGATAGGGCTTTTACTGTAAATCCAGACAAATTAGATATTTACAAAAATCATGGACTTATAGCCAAATGGGATATTGTAGATGAGGTTAAAAACGCCACTGCTGACCAATATTATCAGAGATTTAGCCAAGCTTTTGAGCTAATGATTGAGCAAGGGGTTAGTGCTGTAGGGACTTTTGTGGATGTTGACCCAGTTGCTGAAGACAGGGCTTTGATAGGAGCTTTGAAAGCCAAAGAAGTCTATAAAGATAAATTAGAGGTAAAATTAATCAATCAAACTTTAAAAGGAGTAATTGAAAAAGAAGCTAGAAAATGGTTTGATATTGCTGCTGAAAAAGTTGATATTATCGGAGGTTTGCCTAGAAGAGATGAAATTGACCATGGCAAGGGAGCAGAGGCGTTTGATATTTTATTAGAAACTGGTAAAAAATACAATAAAATGGTGCATGTACATGTAGATCAATTTAACATTGCTTCAGATAAAGAAACTGAATTTTTAGCTGATAAAACAATAGAGCATGGAATGCACGGAAAAGTAGTGGCAATCCACTCAATTTCTTTGGCAGCTCACGAAAAAAGTTACCGAGAAAAAGTCTATAAAAAAATGAAAGAAGCTGAGCTTATGGTCATTTCTTGCCCTTTTGCCTGGATTGATGCATATCGAGATGAAACCTTAGTACCTTTTCACAACGCCCTAACTCCAGTTGATGAGCTTTTTAAACATGGAATTACAGTAGCAATTGGTACAGACAATATTGCTGATTATATGTTGCCTTTTAATGATGGTGATATGTGGCCAGAATTACGGCTTTTGGCTCAAGGAAATAGGTTTTTGGAGGTTGAAGAACTGGTAAAAATTGCTACCGTTAATGGTAGAAAAGTTTTGGGGATTAGTTAGTTTTAATCTAAAATTCTAGAAATTCTAAAACAATCTTTTTATTTTTGGTTTTACTCCTTTTTCGGCTTCTGGTTGTTCAGTTTTTATTTGTAGTAGTTCTTTCCCGGATATTTTATTTATTAGGCTTACCAACTCCTCCAAAACAGGGTCTCGGTAGTGACTTACATTCAATTTTCGCCAACCTAAAAAATACGCCAACTCAAACTCTTTTAGCTTTTCTATCAGTAGTTCAGCCTCTTTTTTGATAATTTTGGTTTTATAAGTTGACTTTATCATACTATTTGTATAGAAATTATGGCGTTACAAAAATTAGGTACAAAAATAAATATTCTGAGTTTTTAGATTTTTGCACCAAAAAGATTGGTAAAATACTCTAACAAATTTGTTACTACCTGTCAAACAGAACAATAAAACTAATTTATATTATGCATAGTTTTACTCAAGCTGAAGTCTCAAGAATATGTAATGTATCAAGAGCAACCGTCAATCGTTGGGTTGAGCTTTCAATCGAAGGTAAAAACAATTTACAAATAGATACATCTACCAATAAAGTTAGAATTTTGGATAACCCTCATAATGAGGCAGAACTAAAAAGACTAAGTGCTACAGCTAGCAAATATCAAGGAGGTGAAGTTAAAAAAGTTACTTTGAGTGATGAATTTTACAAGCTTTTTTCATTTGAAGAAAAAATTGAAATTTTTAATGATTTACAATACAATAGCCAAATAAACTTGAAATATGCATATAAAAATGTGGGGGCAGAATATTGGAATAAGTTTTATATAAATGGTGTCTCAAAAGTTATAAAATTTACAGATGATATTTTAGATATTTGTTTTGAGGATTTTTTGTATTACTTACCCAAAAACGCTAAAACTAATATTGTTGACATCGGTCCAGGCAATGGCTACCCTGTAAAAGATTTGCTTCAAAAATTCTCTAAAGCTGACAGACTTTCCAAATATTTAGCTCTGGATATAAGTGAAGAAATAAACAATCTCACGATCAAGAATATTCAAAAGTGGTTTCCAGGTTTAAAGTGCCTAAGCTATCAATCTGATGTAGAGTACGGGAAGGTGAGCAACATATTTTTGGAAAATAAAGAAAAAAATGAAAGTAATTTAATTTTACACCTTGGAAACACGCTTTGCAATTACAATGATAGATTACAAGTTTTAAAGCATTTATCTTTTGGAATCACTCCAGATGATTTATTGGTGTTAACTTTTACCCTAAATATACCTGAAAACAAAGCCGAAATAAACTATGCTAAAAATGACAATACTGGTGTAAAAGATTGGCTTCCAAAGTTGCTCGGGATAGATATAAAAAACTGTGAAATGGTTGGTGAATATAATGAAAAATTAAACTGCAAAACAGCAGGTTTTCAACTAGATAAAGATTATGAAATTGAGTTTAAATTAGCCAATCGAACTGAAATTATTCACCTAAAAACAGGTCAAGTTATTAACACTTGGAAGCATTATTTGGTTGATATTGTACATTTTATTGAAGAGGCAAGAGCTGCAAAATTGGAGATTTTAGATTTGAAAACTGATGTAGCGGGGACATATGCTTTAGCGATTTGTAGGTTTAAAAATTAGAGAAGTAGAAATTAAAATTGAAACGATTTTTGACAGAATTGGTCTGGAGATTAAGCTTTAGATTATGGCTTCTAGTATTTCCAGAATTATGGTAGTTTTAGCAAACCCTGAATATGAACAGGATAACAGATCTGAAGTTATCTCGCTCCTCTGTAAAACTTTTATTGAAGGAGTTCAAAAAAAAGGTATTAGTGTTGATTTATTAGAGCTTTATAAAGATAAGGAATTTAATCCAATTTTTGATCCTGAAGAAAAAGATACCAAAGCTTTGGAATATCAAATTAGACTTAAAAAAGTCCAAATGGTTGTGTTTTTTCATCCTGTTTGGTGGTCACTCTTCCCAGCGACGTTAAAGGGTTTTTTGGATAAAGTTTTTACCTCAGGCTTTGCCTACGAAAACCGTAAAGGAGTCCAAAAAGGTTTGTTTGGGGATAAGATCGGAATGGTTTTTTGTACTGATGAAAGAGCAACTTGGGAAGAAAGGTTTTTGTATAGAAATATGCTTAAAAATTTTTGGCAAAAGGTGTTTTTTAGAATTTTAGGAATGTCTAGTAAATTTTATCATTTTGGTTCTATTCGAACAGTTTCTGACCAAGAGATTGGTAAATGGCACAAAAAAGTAGAAAAAATAGCTAGCTCCATAAATTCTAAAGATAGTTTATTAGATTTGATTTAGTTATGGATAACCCAATCACTAAAAGAGTTTATTATTTATTTTTATTTTTAAGTCTTATTGCTTTGGTTTTTTATGCCGGATTTTTGTTTGGTACTCGTGAAAAAGTGAACTCCCAAGACGATTTAATCTCTGGGCAAAATCCAAATGGGCAAAATCTAAATACAATTTCACGGATTCAACAGAGATCGGTAGAAGGTTCAACCAACGCTCAAACTGTAGAAACTTTCGGGCAAATGTTTTTTTTGGTGAATAAGCGAGGGCAAACTGAAATTGTGATCAACCTGGAAAGAATTCCAGAAAAAATAGTCAAACCTGATACCAAACGAGAGGTGATTATTCCCACTCAATTACAAGTAGATGTAGCTAGGAAAGTTCGCGATCCTAGTGGGCAAGATACCTATGTTTATGAAAATTTAAGCCAAAATAAAGATATCAAAGCCACTATTTCTTTTAACGAAGCTATTAACGGTGTTCGAACCGCTACTTTTTCGGGGTATATAAATGAGCAGATTGGGCAAAATCAAACAGGCCGAGGTGTTATTGAAAGAGTAGTTTTACGATCAAGTGATCCGGATGTGCAAAATATTTTTATCGACCCGAATCCAGATTTGCCGGTAAAAATTCGTGGAAATACTGAACTAAAAATTCCAGGTCAACCAGCTCCATTTTTTTGGATTAGGCTTTGACAAATTTTTTAAAGAGGAAACTGCTTAGGACTGATCTCGACTAAAAATACTAATTATTAAAACTTAGTTTAACTTATATCAAAACAAAATGAAATTTTTTAACTTCAAATTACCTTTTAAAATCCCCAAAATCGGACCTGAGCTAGATTTGGAAGCAAAAATCACAGTTTGGATTATCTCTAGTTTTGCGCTAAGTATTCTTTTTTATCTTTCAATAATTGATAGGGCCGGTTCTTTTGGTGGATTTATAGGAGCATTGATAATTCAAATATTCGGAAAAGGTGCAATTATTTTACCCATGATGCTTTTTTGGGTGGGTGTAGTTTTGTTTAGGCTTCAAAAAAATCTGGATCTAGCTAAAGATTTTAATTCTCGTTTGGTTTGGGGAATTGCTCTTATTTTGGCTAGTATTTTGGGATTTTTAGGTTTAATTTTTGATGTTCAAAATCCTGGAGATATGGGTAATGGCGGAGGTTTGTATGGGTATATTTTTTATCCATTTTTGCTTGGAAAATTTGGTCCGTTTGGAGGAGGAGTTTTACTGCTAACTATAGGTTTTTTAGGATTTTTCTTGCTTTCTCAGATGACGGTTGTGCAGTTTGTGGATACAGTTCAAGATTCGCTTAAAAACCCGTCCAAGTTTTGGGATTTTGTACCAGACATTTTTGAAGCCTGGAAAAAAAGCGGAAAACCTACAACAGCAAACAACGCTGAAGTCCAAGAATCTTTTGATCAAGTTCAAACTAAACCCAAAGTTTTTGCTAAAAAAACAGCAGCTTCAGCTAAACCTTCAATTGTAAATGACAATAAAGATACAGGTTTTGTAATTTTAGACCCAAACACTCAGTTAAAATCTTCTATTAAATCAGAGTGGAAACTACCTTCAGTTAAAATTTTGAAAGAAAACCATACCCAATCCGACGGGGGAAATACTGAAAAAAACAAGCAAACTATCAAGACAACTTTAGAAAGTTTTGGGATCCAGGTGGAGATGGGAGATGTGGTAACTGGACCAACTGTGAGTCAATACACTCTAAAGCCTGCTAGTGGTGTAAAACTAGCCTCCATAGATGCGGTGCAACGAGATTTGGCTTTGGCACTTGCGGCACCTAGCTTACGCTTAGAAGCTCCAATTCCAGGTCAGAGTTTGGTTGGAATTGAAATCCCGAATCTAATCAAATCCCAGGTTCGTATTCGTGACCTGATTCAAACTCCGCAGTTTTTTAACTTCAAAGATCCATTACCTGTAGCCCTCGGTAAAGATGTTGCCGGCAACAAAATCATCGGTTCGATTGCCAAAATGCCCCACCTTTTGGTAGCTGGAGCAACTGGAGCTGGAAAATCTGTGTGGATAAACTCTATGTTACTCAGTCTTTTGTATCGCTACAGACCTGAAGAATTGCAATTAGCTTTGGTGGATATGAAACGAGTTGAACTTAAATTGTACGATGGAGTTCCACACCTTTTAGCACCAGTAATTACAGATGCTGAAAAAGCTATAAACGCCTTAAAATGGACTGTTTTGGAAATGGACAGACGCTACAAATTACTAGAAGAATTTGGAAAAAGAAACATTCAAGATTACAATTCATTCATTGCTGAATCAAATTTACCAGACGCCAAAGAGCTAAAACCAATGCCTTACCTGGTGTTTGTAATCGATGAATTGGGAGATTTGATGATTTTGGCGAAAAATGAAGTTGAGCCAATTATTGTTAGGCTTACTCAAATGTCCAGAGCTGTAGGAATTCATATTATTTTGGGAACTCAAAGACCAGACACTCGAGTTGTAACTGGTTTGATCAAGGCAAACATCCCTTCACGAATTGCTTTCGCCGTAGCTTCGCAGATTGATAGTAGGGTAATTTTAGACCAGATGGGTGCTGAAAAACTTTTGGGGCAGGGAGATGGTTTGTTTATGTCGCCAACTTCACTTCAACCGGTACGTTTTCAGGGTAGTTATGTGGAAGAGTTGGAGGTGCGAAAATGTGTTAGCTTCTGGCGGGATCAAGCTCAAGAAGAGGGTTATGTTACCAACCTAAACCCAGACGTCACCGACATCCCTAAAGGCAAGCTAAATGTACCTGGAATGGAAGTTAACACTACGTTAGAAGAAGGTGAAGATTTGTTTGAAAAGATCAAAGAGTTTATTATTCAAGAGCAAGCAGCTAGCACCAGCATGCTTCAAACTGCCTTTGGAATTGGTTACCCGAAAGCCCGCAAATTTATTGATATGCTAGAAAAAGAAGGTGTTGTTGGTCCAGGGAATGGGAGTAAACCAAGAGAGGTTTATGTACCGAGGGATTAAGGGGTGTTGAAGGTAATAAAAGCTAACTTATTCCTAATTGATCATTTATAGAACCCATTTGAAAACTAATCCGAATCAACACAGACTTAAATAGTTTTGCCCTGATAAGGGAAATGTCCGAAGGACAAAGGGTTTTGTGGAACTTTAAAGTACCCTCCGAAAGCATAGTCTGCCACCTCCCTGAGAATAGGGAGATACAAACCCACAGTCCCGTTGGGACAGCTACCTTGGAAGGAGAGCAACTGACAATTGATGCCTTAAAATGGGTAAAAATAATCAAATAGGCTCTATAATTAATAACCAACAGTTTACTTATAAGTCTTGATATTAAAAAAATCTTTAGTTGCTTGTCCAAACGAATCTGATGAAAAATATCCCCAGTTACTAATAAGTAGGTAAATTAGAATTATTACAACAATTCCGCCAAAAGCAAAAACGAGATTTTTAACATCCTCATCCATAAATTCAAATAAATTGGTTTTATTTACTTCTGTCTTCAGCTCTGTCTCGGATAACTTTACCTAGGGCAAAAGTTGCGTAGATACTAAAAATGTAACTTACCGCAAAAAATCCTTTAGTTTGGATATCAGCTTCAAGCCTTAAAACTCCGATAATTGTGCCTGCAAAAGATATTGCAAAAGCTAAAATTGTAAGAAAATAAAAGGCGTTGGTGTTTTTTGGGTTGTTCATAATATGTTAGGCTCTAGGCTAGAACAACTAAATGTTTCAACCTAGAAATATGATTAAATGGTGTAAATTAAGCAATTATCAATTAAAAAAGATAATTCGATGTTTTTGCATTGATATAGATGCTACCAAAACCAGTGAGTTACTTGGTTTTAATCGTCATACAATTAACAGGTATTTTCTTTTGTTTCGTAAGGCAATTTATTTAGATAGAACAATCAAACTTGAGTCAATTATTGGAGAAGTAGGATTAGATGAAAGTT
>JBIKIW010000060.1:0-6931 GCA_044361365.1 Limisphaerales bacterium
TTGTTTTTGTAGCGTCTATATCTACACAAAAATGATGAATTATTTTTTTTAAATTGTAATTGCTTAATCTTTGTCTGTATATCATAGAAATTAGTTTAGTTAGTGTTTGCTAACTAGTCTAGTTCCATCCTAAATATAGATTTTGACAATCATTGACGCCATCAGTATCAAATTTAAACAAACTAAATTTATGAAATACATTTTAAAAGCGGAGTTTTTGGCTTTGTTGATTTTTTTTGGATATCTACTTTTTCAAAATCCACTTATGAGCTGGTGGATTGTGTTACTTTTTTGGTTGCCAGATGCCGGGTTTTTGGCTTATTTGATACACCCTAAATTAGGTTTAGTGGGCTACAACTTTACCCATTTTATCGGAACGGGTCTTGTTTTGCTGGTTTTAGGGTATTTCTTAAAAATAGAATGGCTTATTTTTGCTGGTTTGATAGATTTAACTCATATTCATTTTGATAGATTTTTTGGGTATGGTTTAAAATATTCTGACAGCTTTAATCACACTCACTTAGGTTGGATCGGCAAAGATAAAAGTAAAAATACCAGTCTAATTTAAAGCCAAGTTAGTATTTGAATAATCAGAATTTTTTTCTTTAACAAAAGCTTCTAAGCGTAGAAAATGATTGACCTGAACCTAATATTTATTTTTAATAAACTTTATGGCAAAACTTATTGCTTCAATCCTAAAACCTATACTAAACATTTTTGTATCTTTTACCGTCAAGTTGTTGGATTTTGTTTATGATTATTCTTATCGGAGGTTTTTTACATTAGAGGTAATTGCTCGAATCCCTTATTTTAGCTATCTTTCGGTACTACATATTTCCCAAACTTTGGGTTGGCATCCTAAACTTGAACAGATGGATTTGCATTACAAAGAAACCATGAACGAACAGTATCACTTGCTAATTGCTGAAGATTTGGGTGGAGGAAAAAATTGGTATGATCGTTTTGCAGCTAAGTTTTTGGGCGTTTTTTACTATTGGATAGCAGCTTTTTTATATTTTGTTTCTCCTGCTTCTGGGTATTATTTGATGGAATTGATTGAAGGTCACGCCGCCCATAGTTACAGTACTTTTTTAAAAATGAAAGGTGAAGAATTAAAAAAAATAGAGGCGACTGGAATCGCTCTGGAGTACTACTACTCAAATAACGCCCGCATGACAAAAGCTCCAGCTAAATCAGATAAAGTTAGCCTTTACGATATTTTTGAGTCTATAAAGATGGACGAGATGACCCACATTTCGGATATGAAATTTTATAAAGAAAAGTCTTTGATTTAAAAACACGCTCTCGAAAATAATTAAGATATTTAAGCCACTCTTTGCAATCTTTTTATCAAAATTACTTGAGGCTGAAATGTAGTAGTGGTTTTTTGACAGCTAAGTCTAAATCTGTATAAGTACTGTCTTATTTAACAAATTTAAATCCAGTTTTATGAAAATACCTACATTTATAGTCAATTATATTTATATATTTTTTGGTCTGGTGGTTTTTTACGGGCTTCTAAAAGCTGACTATTTTCCGTTTGCCGGGCTATCAATTTTGGGAATTTTGCTTTCAATATTATTTTTTGTATCAAAGTCTAAAAAGTCTTTAGAATCATATTTTTGGTTTGTAGTTTCGGTTTTTTTCAGCTTCTTTTTGGTGTTTTTCTCCAATCCTTTGCTTACCTTTTTCAATATTTTACTATTAACCTACTCGCTTTCAGCACTGATCAGCAGTGGATACAAAATGTCTTTGTTTCAGAGTTTTAGCTATCCAATTATGAATTTGGTATTTATTTGCTTCGCTAAAGACAACAATTTACGACTTTGGGACAAGAAAGCTAAACAAGAAAACCAACTAAAACGCGAAATCGAGTGGATAAAATTGATCCTGACGAGTTTTATAACTTTTACAGTTTTTGTGGTCGTGTCTTTAATTTTGGCTAGTAGTAATGTCTTTTTTGCCGAAATTTTTACCAAGATTTTTGAATTTTTATCGTTTTTGAATATCCTTAAATTTGTATTTTTGGATGTTTTGTTTAATCTTAGATTTTACGCAGCTTTGGTTTTTGCCTATATTATCAAGAAAACTGTGTCTTATCTTGGTGATAACGAGCTACAAGAAAATCTTCATAAAAATGTCTATAATAGCTACAAAACAACTTTGGGTTTTATCAACAAACATGTCGCTTTTGTTTGGCCAAAAATTGCTACAGGGTTTTTGATTTTGGTGTTTTTCTTGACTCAAATTCAGCTTTATTTAGCCACAACTGGAGCTTTGCAGGGTTTGGGAATCAGCCACCAAGACAAAGTTAGAGAGATATTTTTACAACTTCTAATCGTAACTTTGATTGTGCTTTCGTTAGTTTTTGTGGATACTTCCAAAAAGGTTGCTCACAAAGTTGTGGGTTATTTCTTGTTGTTTGAAGGATTTTTCTTGACCTTAAATGCTCTTAAAAGTGACTACGATTATGTAGTAGAATTTGGTTTAGGGCCTCAAAGGTTATATGGTTTTGCTGCTGGAATTTTGGCTATTTTGGTGATTTTTGTAACCACTTACAACATTTCTACTCGCAAAGATAGTTGGTACCTTAAAACTGTTTTGGCTTTGATTTGTGTTACTTTTATTGGAATCAACTTGGTTAATTTTGACCGTACAATGTATGAATTTAACAAAAATAAAGAAAATACTAGCACTCGACCACAAGAACTAAGTTCAGACAGTTTGGCCCTAGATAACGTTTATTATCAGCTTAAAAACAAACAAAACAAAAATTCTGATGAGTTAAACAGGCAAAGTATAGCGATGGATAAAATCGAGTGGCTACAGCAAAAGGAATCCAAAAATCAATGGCAATCTTTTAACTTTGCAGACTGGAATCAGAACCAAGAACTTAAAGATATAAAAATTACCGCAGAAGAAAGAGCGACTATAGCTGAACAATTACCACACCCTTTTGATGGTCAGTTTAACAAAAACGAATCGAAACAAACTCAAAGTTCACAACAACAATCCAGCCAAAGTTCCCAAAAACCTAAAATTCAAGAAGTTGATCCAAATCAAACTAATAGAATGTACCAAAGTGAGGAAGAGATTTATGGAAGGTAATTAGCTATTAGCCTCTGTTTCAAATGAGGTTTCGGGTTGAGTTGGTTCACCTAGAATTGTATCATGACTTCTACTTTTGTTAAAACTGTTAGAAATTTCATTACTGCTGGTATTTTAGTTACTTCTGTAAGTGTACCTGTATTTGGACAAGAGATCCAAGTTAGACCAAAAACCATTCACTCTGATCAATTCAGCCGTGGGTGGGATGTAATTGTATATCCTGAAACCAATCTTTACAAGTGTTTAGATGGGAAACCCGTTGAGAGTTGGAAAGACTGTCACCAGTTCATCTCCGAATACTTAGAAGCTCACCCCGAAAAAGTGAACCTTCAAGATCAAATCGCACCAAGTGTCCAAAACTTCTCTTCGAAAGTAGAGTTAGAGAGTTGGGTTGCAAATATATTTGTGAACAACCCTGAAATAAAATCTTTTTATTTTTTCACAGGGGAAAAAAACCATTGGGTTGAGTATGACAAAGATAAAGGGTGCCTGCAAATTTTCACCAAAATCAATGGCTTGTCTGGTAGTCCAAAAGTTACCAGAACTTCGACCACAAATTGTCCTAGAAAATGGAACGCCGAAGAAAAAAATAATCAGCTAAATGCTGTTTATGCAAATCGGATTGGAAGAAATTTCTAATTCAAACCTCTAAATAACTAGCCAAACGACCGGTTAATGTCGTTTTAAAATAAAACTTAACCACATACCCAAACTTTCTAAGTCGGTATGTGTTTCTCCATCGACTTCCGCCCTAAAGGCGGAGTTTTTGTTTTGTACCCTACAATTTTATCCCATTATGGCGACACGGTGGTCACCTCTACCGTTGACGATACTCGGGATTTCTTGTTTGACAGGATTTATTTAATTCTTTATTATATGAAAATATTTGGGATTGTCCCACGCCCTCCTAGCAATAGGAGGCTTATTTTTTGCTATAGAGCTGATTAAATTTTTGGCACACATCACCATAATCCTTTTGATCCAAATCACCAATTTTGTTTTTGATTCGACGATAGTCTATTACCCGAATTTGGCCTAAACAAGCCAACATTTCTATGCCTCCGTGTCTAAATTTGATAAATCTGTCATTAGCTTTTGGAGTGCCGTTTTTGTGGTACAATTTGGTAGTGGTTGGAATAACCAAAAAAGCATATTTGGATAATTTGGTGTAGATTATAGCAGGTCTAGCAAACTCAGCACCTTTCCCGCTGATTTCAGTGCCTATATTTTCCCCGAATCTACACCACCAGATCTCACCTTCACGAATTAGCGGTGGTTTGTGATTACGATTATCAAGTTTTGGCTTTAGTTCAAACCAGTCTAGAAAATTTTTGAAAAAAGTAATTGTTGGCATAGATTCCTAATTTTAAAAGTAAAGGTTTGGGTTTGGTCAATGATTGATGGTTATGCAACCGTAAAGGTTTTGCTGCGAGGCGGAGTTTTTGCTTGTAATCAATTCAGCATAGATTGTGAAATAAATTCAAAAGAACAATTAACCATTTATAACTATTAGCTTTTAGTTTTTCACTATTAGCTATTTCTCCCTTGCCGAAATTTCAAAAAACCTTTGTTTTGATATAAATATGTCTGACTTCAGAAAAATCAAAATTTTTGATACCACTTTACGCGATGGAGAGCAGTCTCCTGGTTTTAGTATGAACACTGCAGAAAAAGTCCAGGTCGCCAAACAGCTCGATAAACTTGGGGTTGATGTTATTGAAGCTGGGTTTCCGGTTACTTCTCCAGACGATTTTGAAGCAATCCAAAAAATTAGTCAGGTGGTTGAGTTTGCCGAAGTTTGTGCCTTGTGCCGAAGTGTAGAAAAAGATATTTTGGTAGGCTACGAATCCGTAAAATTAGCTAAAAAACCCAAAATTCACACTTTTATCGCTACCAGCCCAATTCATAGAGAATTTAAACTAAAAATGACCAAGGAGCAAGTTCTGAAAAAAGCTATTGAATCAGTAAAGTTGGCTAGTTCTCTAACTCACGGAGTGGTTTTTAGTCCAGAAGATGGTACTCGCACCGAGCCTGAATTTTTGTATGAAGTTTTGGAAGCTGTGATCACAGCCGGGGCTACAGTTTTAAACATACCCGACACCGTAGGCTACTCAATGCCCGAAGAATACGCCGATTTGATCAGAAATATCCGCAAACATGTACGGGGAATAAAGAGGGTGGGAATTTCTACTCACTGCCAAAACGACCTTGGAATGGCAACTGCCAACTCACTTTCAGGAATTTATGCTGGAGCAGATGAAATTCAATGTACGATTAATGGAATTGGTGAACGAGGAGGAAATGCAAGTCTTGAAGAAGTGGTCATGGCAATCAAAACCCGCAAAGATTTTTATAAGGCACAAACCGACATAAATACCAAACAAATCTGGGCTTCTAGTAAACTTATCACCACCATCACTGGAGTGCCGGTTCAACCCAACAAAGCCATAGTTGGAGCCAATTCTTTTGCTCACGAAAGCGGAATTCACCAAGACGGAGTTCTTAAAAACCGTGAAACTTACGAAATAATGAGTCCGTCCGACATTGGTTTGGATAACAACAACTTGGTACTTGGCAAACATTCTGGCAGACACGCCCTACAAAACAAACTTAAAGAGCTTGGATTCGACCTTCAAGAAGCTGAATTAAATAAAGTTTTTGCGGATTTCAAAAATCTAGCTGATAAAAAGAAAAATATTTACGATGAAGACTTACGACTACTTCTAAGTGGAGAAACCAAGAAAGAAGGTGGATTTTCGCTAGTGGATTTGGATATAAACTGCGGTACCAAAAACACTCCAACCGCAAAAGTGGAACTCGAGAAAGATGGTAAAATTTATACAGCTCAAAGAGATGGCGACGGTCCAGTGGATGCGGTTTTTGGAGCAATCAATGAAATCCTACAGATCCCAAACAACCTTTTGGAATATTCTGTAAACGCAGTCACAGCCGGAATCGACGCTCAAGCTACAGTAAGTGTGAAACTAGAAAGCGATGGTAAAATCTACAACTCCACCAGTAGCGACACCGACATAGTGGTAGCAAGTGCCAAAGCGTATTTACAGGCTTTGAATCAGGTGAAATAGAGTAAAACCGCCCACCACTCCATCTCGAAAATTTACTTTTGACAGAACTCTCTCTCTTTGCTATGGTGAGTTTAGGTTTACACAAGTAAATTCTGTTTCAAAATTGGTTTCAAGTTTCAAAGTCTAGTTTTTTTAAGGAGATTCTCATGAAAGCTTTAAATTCTCAAAACAATATAATTTTAGCACTATTAGGTGGAGGAATAGGAATTATCATGATTTGTCTTTGTTTTGCTAGTGGTTACTACGGTTACTTGTTTAGAGACGGTCAAATACCTATCGGTGTTCGACACTTACTAAAAGTTTCTGAGAGTTCAAGAGTTCAAGAGTCAGATCGTCTCGACTTTAGAATTAAAAAATCCAACCTAAAAATTGGAGAAGTTAAAAAAATCCAAATTCACGAGTGGTCTAATTTTGGACCAACCACTGTAGAAGTCATAAAAATGGGAGCAGGGATTTATCAAGTTACTGATCTTAATAAACAAATTTCAACTTGTTTTATTCCTGAATCCAGTCAAAAACTTTCAGGGGTTTCATCTGAGCAAGGTCTTAACCATGTTGAAATCGATATGGAAAGTTCATGCTTAGACAACGAAATACCTTCTAAATAAGAAACCAAACGACCGGTTAATGTCGTTTAAATAAGGAACTAGACTAGTTAGCAAACACTAACTAAACTAATTTCTATGATATACAGATAAAGATTAAGCAATTACAATTTAAAAAAAATAATTCATCAT
>JBIKIW010000061.1:0-6911 GCA_044361365.1 Limisphaerales bacterium
TTCCAGAACATGTTCTAAAACAATTTTTTTATCTGTGTATGAATACATTTTAAGATTATTTACTGATTACAGATAGTTTAAGTATTATGTATCAGATTTTCCAAAATGTATTTGAGATTGAGCATAATTGACATAAGCTTACTTTGAAAGGATTAAGTCATTGGGCTGATCGGACGGTAGCTCAGGCTTTTTAAGCCTGGGAGGAAAGTCGGGACACTCCAAGAAATTGTGAAAAAGATTGGCGACATAGTTAACCGCCCGGTACAAACCGAGGGAGCTTATTCAAGCTGAAAAGTGCAACAGAAAATATACCGCTATTAATTTTTTAGTAGTAAGGGCGAAATCGTAAGGTAAAAGCTTACGCAGAAGATAGTAATATTTTTTTGTGGTAAACCCCATCTAGTGCAAGCCCAAGAAATGGTAGGGTGCGTAGAGAAATTACCGTCTCCTGTAAAGCTATTAATGTAAAATCATTTAACTTTACTGATAGACAGAATCCCGCTTACAGATCAGCCAATTAAATTAATTTATAATTCTTAGAGCAGAAATTAAGTTTTTGATTTTTTAACAAGCTTATTTATTCTTATATCATTTATGATGAAGGTTATTCAGGACAGTCAAAATTTACTTCCAGGATCGACTAAAACCGTATTAACTGTCGGTAATTTTGATGGTATTCACCTTGGACATAAATTTTTGATTCAAAAAACCGTGCAAATCGCTAAAAAAGAGAACTTGCTTTCAGCTGTAGTAACTTTTAAAAGCCACTCTAAGGAAATTTTAGAGCCAACCAGAAACCTTAAAATCCTTTCTAATCTCGATCAAAAAATTGAATTAATTTCTCAATTAAAACCCGATTATCTGATTATTTTAGAATTTAACCAAGAAGTTGCCAATCTCCCTGCCAGGGATTTTGTAGAAAATATTTTAATTAAAAAGTACCATTTAAATCATCTTATTGTTGGAGAAGATTTTGCTTTAGGAAAAAATAGAGAAGGAAATCTAGGATTTTTACAGAATTTAAGTAAGGATTTAGATTTTAAGCTGACTATTATAAAAAAGTTTAAAGTTGATGAAAAAACCCTTTCTTCGAACTTAATCAGAAAGCTTATTGTAGAAAATAAAACTGAAGATGTAGAAAAGTTTTTAGGGAGAAAGCTAGATACATAGTCAAAATCATACCCTTAATTATTGATTGTAGAGTCTTTTTCTTACAATCAGGTTGTCAACCCCCCCCATTTTTTCGTACAGCTTTTCTAATTAAAAATCAGTTTTGAAATTTAATTAAATTTGAGTTAAAACTAACCTTTTTGTTTTTAGATAAATTTGATATTTTAGTCTGTAGCCTGGTCTCTATTTCAGCTGATATATTATTCTGTAACTGGGATACTGACTCAGTTTTTATCTTACCTTCTGCCTGACACTGATACCTCTTTCTGAATATTGCAGGTGCAGTCCTGATCACTGAGTGAATTCTGAAATGGTTGTAATACCAGATTTGTCTGCCTATCGCAAACTCCAACTCTTGGATATTATTAAACCTGTTTACATTTCCCAGTTCCAGTTTAAAATAGTTGTAATAACTCTCCTGATAACCATTTTCATATGGACAGCCTTTAGTTGACATTGATATTTGTATGCCTATTGATCTGCACATAGAAAGATAAGTTTTAGCCCTGTATTAAGTTCCTTGATCAGAGTGTAGGTATATTGGTTTACCAAAGACTGAAACAGCTTTTTGAAAGGCTTGAGTGGTTAGGTTTTCGGTATGGTGTTTACTGAGATGCCAGCCTACAATCTCTTTAGTAAAATTATCCTTTAGTGTAGCTACATAATACCAATTACCTTTGAATAACAAATAGGTGAAATCACTAGACCAAATATGATTTGGATACTCGGGAGTTAGTTCTTTTACCAGGTTTTCTATACCCAAAGTTTTTACATCACAAAGCCCTCTGTCTCTTTTGTAAGGATTATTTTTGTGGTAACGAACTTGAATACCAAAAAGCTGTTTTACTCTGGATATTTTTTTATGATTTAAAGTAATATTACCAAAGACTTTTAAATGGTCTGACATGCGTTTGGAACCTAGAAAGGGATCTTGAACCAGTGTTTGAACTATTAGCTCTTTAGTGATAATATCTTTAGCCGTCTGAGTTGGTTTGTAATACAGACTGCTTTTGGGTACGCCGGTGATTTTGGCTAGACGACTGAGTTTGGTTTCAGGATGTTTGGCTGAATAATCTCTGACTCTGGATAGGGTAATTTGCAATGAGGATTTTTTAGCACTGTCACTCAAGATATTTTTTTTTAAACTTAGATAAGTCTAAGTGAGTGGAACCTAATAATTCTTTGAGTTCACGGTTTTCCTGTTGGAGTTTTGAGATCAACAAACTGTCAGATTTGTTTCTGGTTTGTCCTGTAATGGAGTTTGTAACTGGAGTTGTTCCCTCTTTTGATAACCAAAAATATATGGACTTGTGATGTACTCCATATTGTTTGCTGGCTTGAGATACACTGAGTCCTGAGTATTTGATTGCGTCGATTACCTGTTGTTTGAGTATCGGGTCATAGACCCTTAATTTAGCCATATTATACAGTACATGATATTGTGAATATTATATTCCAATTTTAATTAGAATATTTGTACAGTATAATGGGTTTGGGTCAGTTACTATTTCAGTATAGACTACTTCTCTGCCTGCTAGGTTGTTTCTTTTAAATATACCAAATACAGGCTGTTTATTTGTACCACGACCTCTTTTAAGTTTTCCATGATAACCTCTTATTCTCCTAGCTCCAAAGTATGACTCATCTAATTCTACATCTCCTATGATATTATCTAATTCAAGACATTGGTGAAGGTAAATTGCTTTTCTAAATAGTAGAAAGTGTTTGTTAATTGTATGACGATTTAAATCTAAAAGTTTGCTTGTTTTGTAGCATCTATGTCTATACAAAAGTGCTTAATTATCTGTTTTATTGTATAATTGCTTAATTTGCTGTATTTAATCATGTTCATAGTTTAGAAGAGTTTATTCTTCTAGCCTAGAGCCATTTACTATTATCATCAAATTAATGATAAAAAATAATCTAATCATGAATTAGTGATTATATTTTATTTTGCAATGCTAACAAAATAATTATTGCAATTATAAATTAACTAAAAAATTCAACATTAGAATTAGATATTGAAATTAAATTATGTATGTATAACTACTATACCCAAAAGTAAGTAACTTAAAAATAAGCTATTACTCTAAAACACTATGTTTAGAGATTTATTTGTTTTTTAAGATGTAATTTTCTCCTTAAAAAGGAGATGATCCATCCACAGCTTCCGCTACGGATGCCTTGTTACGACTTCAATCCAGTTATTGGCTTAGCCTTCCACCCCTTATACAAGAGGCTTTGGGGCTCATCCAGTTTCCAGACCGTGACGGGCAGTGTGTACAAAACCTGAGAACGTATTCACCGCGACAAGGCTGATTCGCGATTACTAGCAATTCCAGCTTCATGAAGTCGAATTGCAGACTTCAATCTGAACTGAGGGAGGTTTTAAAGGATTTGCTTAAGTTCACACTCTTGCTGTCCCGTTGTACCTTTCCCATTGTATCATGTGTGCAGCCCTAGGCGTAAGGGACACGCTGACCTGGCGTCATCCCATCCTTCCTCCGAATTAAACTTCGGCGGTCTCCTTAGACATTAAATAACTAAGGATTGGGGTTGCGCTCGTTACCGGACTTAACCGAACACCTCACGGCACGAGCTGACGACGGCCGTGCATCACCTGTGCTAACTTTCCTTGCGGAATCCATCATCTTTCGAATCAGTACTATTAGCATGTCAAACCTAGGTGAGGTTCCTCGCTCACTCTCGAATTAAGCCACATGATCCACTGCTTGTGCAGGTTCCCGTCAATTTCTTTGTGTTTTAGTCTTGCGACCGTACTATACAGGCGGAGTGCTTAATGCGTTAGCTACGTCACTAACCACAATGTGGCTAATAACTAGCACTCATCGTTTAGGGCGTGGAATACCGGGGTATCTAATCCCGTTCTCTCCCCACGCTTTCGTCCTAGCAGCGTCAGGAAATAACCAGTGGCTTGCTTTCGCTTTTGGTGTTCCCCTGCATATCAACGGATTTCACCCCTACTTGCAGAGTTCCAGCCACCTCTTTATTCCTCTAGCTAAGCAGTTTCTAAAGCAAACACGGAGTTGAGCTCCGGTCTTTCACATTAGACACACTTAGCAGCCTATCGGTACGCTTTACGCCCAGTAAAACCGGATAACGCTTGGAGTCTCTGTATTACCGCTGCTGCTGGCACAGAGTTAGCAACTCCTTTCTAGTAGTCTCTTCATTTTTTTAGTAGACTACCACAGTAGTTTACAACCCTTAGGGCCTTCAATCCTACACGCGGTATGGCTCGATCAGGGTTTCCCCCATTGTCGAAAATTCCTCACTGCTGCCACCCGTAGGTGTCTGGACCGTGTCGCAGTTCCAGCGTGACTGATCATCCTCTCAGACCAGTTACCCGTCTTAGCCTTGGTAAGCTTTTACCTTACCAACTAGCTGATGGGACGCAGACCTTGCCTTTAGCGTTAAAACTTTAACTTTTCAGTCACATATCGTATTACCTAATCTTTCGACTAGCTATCCGATACTAAAGGGAAGTAATCTACGCGTTACTCACTCGTTTGCCGCTTGTCAGCATTTTGTATTGCTACAAAATCTGCTACCGCTCGACTTGCATGTGTAAGGCCTACCGCCAGCGTTTATCCTGAGCTAGAATCAAACTCTCGAATAGAAATAGCTTATTTTAAGTTACTTACTTTTGAATTCCAGTAGTAAATCTGGTCCATCTGTTAAAGGCTTTTAACTAAAAAATTAAGGTAGCTATAAATATGAGTATGATAATCTAATTTCTGTCAAGCAATTTAATTTAAAACAATCTTTATGAACCAGGTGATAAATTATGGCTAGTAAGCTAAAAAGCTCTTTATAAAGAAGTTTATCATTGACTAAAATTTTTCACTGCGGCTTTATTTAATAACTTTTTATTAAATTAATCTTAGCCAAAATGCAGAATATTAATAGCAAATATAAGTATGGTTTCACAACAGAAATTCAAAATCAAGCTTTTTTAAAAGGTCTGAGTGAAGAAACTGTAAGACAAATTTCTGCATATCGAAACGAACCAGACTGGCTTTTGAAATTTAGATTAAAAGCATATCAATTTTGGCAAAAAATGAGTGAACCGAAGTGGGCTGAAATTGATTATCCTAAAATTGATTATGAAAGTATGAATTACTATAGTGTTTCTAAAATAAATCAAGATGTTGATCCCAAGATTTTAGAGACTTTTGAGAAACTAGGAATTCCTGTAAATGAAAGAGCAAGTCTTTCTGGTATGGCTGTTGATGCGGTTTTTGATTCAAACTCAGTAAGGACTACCTTCCAAAAAGAACTAGCAAGTTTAGGTATAATTTTTTGCTCTTTTAATGATGCTGTTCAAAACCATCCGAAAATAGTACAAAAATACCTTGGCTCTGTAGTTCCTTTTTCAGATAATTTTTTTGCTTGCTTAAACTCAGCTGTTTTTAGCGATGGCTCGTTTGTGCTCATTCCTCGTGGAGTTCGTTGCCCAATGGAACTTTCAACATATTTTAGGATAAATTCGGTAAATTTAGGTCAGTTTGAGAGAACTTTAATCATTGCTGATAAAAAAAGTTTCGTTAGCTATTTGGAGGGTTGTACCGCCCCAATTAGAGACCAAAGTCAACTTCATGCAGCAGTTGTCGAGCTGGTTGCACTGGGAAAAAGTGAAATTAAATACTCAACTGTCCAAAACTGGTATCCTGGGGATAAAAATGGAGTCGGTGGAATTTATAATTTCGTCACCAAAAGGGGTCTTTGCAGTGGTAATCAAAGTAAAATTAGCTGGACTCAGCTAGAAACCGGCTCAAGTATTACCTGGAAATATCCTAGTGTTATTTTAAAAGGTAATGAGTCCGTTGGAGAGTTTTATTCTGTGGCAGTAACTAATAATCAACAACAGGCTGACACCGGAACAAAGATGATTCACATAGGAAAAAATACTAAAAGCCGGATAATTTCTAAAGGTATCTCAGGTGGGAACTCCAGAAATACTTACCGTGGGAAGGTAAAAATCTCTAGAAATGCTACCAATGCTACCAATTTTACTCAGTGCGATTCTCTATTACTTTCAGAAGCTTCTTTTGCCAATACATTACCAGAAATTGAAGTCAAAAACTCTTCTTCCAAAATCGAACACGAAGCCACAAGTGGTAAATTAAGCCAAGATAAGTTATGGTATCTTTCAACTAGGGGTCTAAATTTAGAGCAAGCTTCAAACTTAATGATAAATGGATATTGTAGAGAAATTTTAGAAAAGCTTCCGATGGAGTTTGCTGTAGAGGCTAAAAAGCTTTTAGAGGTAACTCTGGAAGGTACTGTAGGCTAGGTTGTTAAGCTAACACTAAATAAATAGTTTCAGTTGAAAATTCAACTCAATATAGGTAAATAAATTTTTTAATTTTAGTCTTTTTGTTTAAAATATTTTTATTTTTATCTAAAAATGAACTGATTATAAAAAAACATAAAAAAATTCCTAAATAAATTAGGATAAGCATTTTTACAGTTTTCAAATAAAATTTGGTGGATCCTATCGGATTCGAACCGATCACCTACTGCGTGCAAAGCAGTCGCTCTAGCCAAATGAGCTAAGAACCCATACTTTTAATCAAAAACAAAAATTAATTTGTGTCAAAATTTGTACCCACCCACCGCATTTTGGAAAACTGATTGTTAAATAGAACAAATTCTAAAGGTGATTTAAGGTCAAGAGAAAAGTGAGGTCTCTCGGTGTTGTACCAAATCAACCAACGCAT
>JBIKIW010000022.1:0-24763 GCA_044361365.1 Limisphaerales bacterium
TGTTTTTGTAGCGTCTATATCTACACAAAAATGATGAATTATTTTTTTTAAATTGTAATTGCTTAATCTTTGTCTGTATATCATAGAAATTAGTTTAGTTAGTGTTTGCTAACTAGTCTAGTTCCTTCTTAGTTATCTAATTTATTAGGCTAGTACTGATAAAATTGCGGTCTGACATAACACAGCTTAGCCTTAACTGGTATTACACAATTCTGTAAAGAGTTAAGCTTAATAGTTTAATTAATGGGTACCAAAAAATACCCCGTCAGATATCACTGCCACACCTTTCAAGAAAGGGGAATCTTGGCTTTAGTTTTAAAACTTCAAAATTAGACTCGGCTAACCAAATCTTCCCGAACTTTCACGATATCAGAAATTTCTGGCTTGTATTTCATGTCGGTAAGAGCTTTTCTAACTTCAGCACTAAAGTACTCAGCTACATAATTTTCATTGTCTCGGTTTGCTTCCAAAGCTGATTCTACAGCGTCGTTTACTCCAATAATAGTTCGTAACATGGCGATCATTTTTTCGAAAGAACAGTATGTGTCGATAGCGTCAAAACCGTTTTGTTGTAAAAAGTCTTCTCTAACTGATTTTCCGATTTCTAATAGTAACCTGTCTCGGTTATCAAGTCCGTCCATTCCTACGATTTTTACCAATTCTTCAAGTTCAGATTCTCTAGCTAAAATAGTTTTAGCTTTTTTACGATCACTAATAAATTGCTTTCCTTCGTCTCCGTATTCTTTGCTAACCAAGTCGCTAAAGACTGTTTCGTAGAGTGAGTAGCTTTGGTTCCAGTTGATAGATGGGTAGTGTCTCTTGGAGGCTAATTTTGCATCTAATGCCAAGAAAACCTGAGAGTTCTTTAATGATGTTTGAGTGATAGGCTCTGAAAAGTCTCCTCCTGGAGGTGAAACAGTTCCGATAACAGTAACAGATCCTTCATCTTCTGAATAAGTATCAACAACTCCAGCTCGTTCATAAAAAGAAGCGATACGACTGGACATGTATGCTGGGTAACCTTCCTCCGAAGGCATTTCTCCCATTCTTTGTGAGATTTCTCTTAGTGCCTCTGCCCATCTGGAGGTTGAATCTGCCATCAAGACCACATCGTAGCCCATGTCTCGGAAGTATTCAGCGATGGTGATACCGGTATAAATACTAGCTTCACGAGCAGCGATAGGCATGTTTGAGGTGTTGGCGATCAAACAAGTACGATCCATGATTGGTTTGCCGGTTCTAGGGTCGGTAAGGGTAGGGAAAAGCTTTACCATTTCAGTCATTTCGTTTCCTCGTTCTCCACAACCTACATATACTACCACTTGAGCGTTACTCCACTTAGCAACTTGCTGTTGAGTAAAGGTCTTACCAGCTCCAAAAGGTCCAGGAGTAGAAACCTTAGCACCCAAAATGATTGGGAACATGGCATCAATAACTCTTTGTCCAGTTTTGAAAGCTTTTTTAGGTGCTTTTTTCTTTAAATATGGTCTAGCAACTTTTACTGGCCATTTTTGAACCATTTTTACTTCGTATTTGTCTCCTTTTTCGTTTTCTAGGTGAGCAACTACATCTTTTAGGGTGTATTCACCAGCTTGAATGTCTTTTACAGTCCAAGTTCCGGGTTTTAATTCAGGTAAAATAATCCAGTGCTTCAAAAGGTCAGTTTCTTGAACATAGCCAACTTTTTTACCTTGCCAAACAGTTTCATCAACTTGAACGGTTGGGATAAATTCCCACTTTTTGTCATAATCAAGACTTGGAAGACGGATACCAGGTTGGATAAAAATCGGACTAATTTCATCAATAGCTTTAAGAGGTCTTTGGATTCCGTCAAAAATAGCAGCCAAAAGTCCAGGTCCTAGCTCAACGCTAAGCAATTCATTCATTAATTCAATTGGCTCGCCAACTTCTAGTCCTCCAGTTTCTTCATAAACTTGAATTTGTACAATGTCTTTATCGATGGTAATAATTTCTCCTAAGAGTTTTTTATGTCCGACTAAAACGGTTTCTAAAATTTTGGGTTTTTCACCAGAATTGGCGGGGATTTGGGCAGTAACAAGAGGTCCTGAAACTTGTGTGATTATAAGCATATCAAAGTAAATTGGCTTTTATATACCAAAAACACTTAAACAAATTTCTTTTGTCAATAGGTTTAGCATGATTATGATCAACTTTTTTATAGACTTTTAGTTTAAACTTATTTTTTTTCATAAAAAACAGCCTTATACTCTTAAAGATAATAATGATTTAGACATTGCTTCGCATGGGTTGATTTGATAATTACAAAAGGAATAAGATTGTTTGAGTTGCTATGCTAAAAGTTAGCTTAGAATCATTCAACACCGGATTTGCAAATGAGGAAAGGTAGTAAATTCGTCTTTCTTTAATATTATCAATATTTTGATTAGTGTTTTTGTGTTGGAGAGCTAAAATTTGTAAAGTCAGGTAATAGTCTAAACCAAATTTAGAAAACTTGACATAACCAAATCTTTGTTACTTTACTTAGAAGTTATAAAAAAAGAGATTAGTTTTGCTTTTAGATACACCAAACTTTCGACTAATTTAAATTCTGGCCCTTCGTGGGTCTGCTTTTTGTTATACTTTAATTCATCAATAATATGGCTATTACCAAAATCAAACGAGACAACTTCGGCGTTAAACAACACGCTTTTCCAGTTCCAAGTCTGAATAACATGCAGATAGAGTCCTATAAACTATTTTGGGAAAGAGAAATCAACAAAGTTTTGGCAGAATTTAGCCCAGTCGAAGATACCGCTGGAGGAAGATGGAAAGTAACTTTAGGACCAGGAATTTATCTTGAAAAAGACCCAGAAATCACCGAAACTAGAGCATTGCTTCAACGAACTACCTACTTTGCACCTTTATATATAGATGTAACTGTAGAAAATTTAATCACAAAAGAGAAAAAATCTCAGCGAGTTTTTGTTGGAAATACACCTTTAATGACCCAAAAAGGTAACTTTATTATTAACGGAGTTCAGAAAATTGTTGTAAGTCAGCTAGTGAAATCACCAGGTCTTTTATACACACGAGAAGTTGAAAAAAATTCTTTGGTTTACACAGCTAAAATTATCCCAAACAGAGGTATTTGGTTGGATTTAACAATTGGTGCTGATGGCGTAATCTACGCTAGAATTGATCGTAAGAAAAAATTCCCAGCCACTCAAATTCTTAAACTTTTTGGAATGACCAAAGAAAAAGATATTTTAGAAGCTTTTAGAGATGTAGATACTGATGAAAAAATTAGCTACGTACAATCAACCTTGGAAAAAGATAATGCAGTAGGTGTAGAAGATGCAGTTAATCAGATTTACAAGAAATTACGACCAGGAGATATTGTGTCAATTGAGCAAGGTAAAAAATACCTAACCTCTTTGTTTACAGATATTACAAAATACGACTTTGGAGCTGTTGGTAGGTATAAATTTAACCTAAGACTTGGTTTGAAAGCGAAGTCCGACGATTTTGATGATTATAAGAAAATTTTAGATATCGAGGATATAGTTTTGACCATGAAAGAATTGATTAGAATGGCTGTTGATAGAGAAGAACCAGATAATATTGACTCTCTTGCTAACCGTAGAGTTCGTGGTGTAGGGGAGTGGCTTGCAAACACTTTTAAGGCTGGTTTAAGCCGTGTAGTTCGTAATACCAAAGACAAGATGACCATGAATGAAGACGCTAAATTCACTCCAGCACAATTGGTGAATATGAGACCTCTTGCTGCTATGATTGAAGACTTCTTTAACACTTCTCAGCTTTCTAGGTACATGGATCAAACCAACTTACTTTCTGAAATGGATCAAAGACAATTCATGACTTGCTCTGGTCCTGGAGGTTTGACTAGAGAAAGAGCTGGTTTTGAAGTTCGTGATGTACAACCTAGCTATTATGGTAGAATTTGCCCGGTAAATACCCCAGAAGGTCCTAGTTTTGGTCTAAATTTGCACGCTGCTATTTATTCTAGACTAAACCATATGGGCTTTTTAGAAACTCCTTATCTTAGAATCAAACGAGATTTAGAATTGGAAGACCCTGAATTAATTGGCAGAACTCCTTTAGAAGATGTAAAAGTTGGTAATGAAAAAATTATTAAAAAAGGACAATTCCTTACCGAAGATTTGCTTAATTCCCTCAAAAAAGAATACCCAGAAGCTAAAGTTAGTGTGAAACCCTTTGTTTCTAAAGAATTTAGTTGGTTAAGTCCTGAAGAAGAATTTAGATATCTAATTGCTGAGCATATCGCGCAAGTTGATGATCAAGGTCACATTTTAGCTGATCAGGTTGGAGCTAGGAAATTTGGAGAACCGATTCAAGCTTCCAGTGAAGATATTGATTTAATGGACGTTGCTTCAAACCAGATTTTTAGTTTGTCTGCTTGTATGATTCCTTTTGTGGCTCAAACCGACGGTTTGCGTGTACAGATGGGTACCAACCAACAAGGTCAAGCCCTTCCTTTAATTAGGCCAGAACAACCAATTGTAGCTACTGGACTTGAAGAAGTTGCTGCAAAAGATAGTGGTTACGTAGTATTTTCTCCTGTAGATGGGGAAGTAAGTTACTCAGATTCTCAAAAAGTTGTAGTTAAAGATAAAACTGGGCAAGAATTCCAGATGCAAGCTCTTAAATTTTTACCATCCAACGATCACTCTACAATCAACCAAAGAGTAGTAGTTAGACCAGGTGAAAAAGTGAAAAAAGATGATATCTTGATGGAAGGTTTTGGTATTCATAATGGTGAATTTGCAATCGGTCAGAATGTTCGGGTAGCTTTCATGCCATTTAAAGGATACAACTTTGAAGACGCTATCGTACTTTCTGAAAGATTGGTTCAAAGGGATAAATTCAGTTCAACTCATATTTACGAATTAGTTTGTGATGTTCACGAAACTCGTCTTGGAATTGAAGAAATAACTAGAGATATCCCTAATGTAGCAGCCGATAAACTAGCTAAATTAGATAAAGATGGTGTTATTCACGTTGGATCATATGTTGAATCTGGTGATATTTTGGTAGGAAAAATTACTCCAAAAGGTGAAGTTGATCTTTCCCCAGAAGATAAATTGATTAGAGTTTTGTTTGGTGAATATTCACGAGATGTAAAAGATAGCTCTCTCTATTTGGAGCATGGATTAACTGGAAAAGTAATTTCTATTCGTATTTTTAGCCGAGAAACAGGAGATGTTTTACCAAACGATGTTACCAAACGAGTTCACATTTGGCTTGCAACTACCAGAAAAATTAAACCAGGAGACAAAATGGCTGGAAGGCACGGAAACAAAGGAGTTGTCTCAGTAGTTTTACCTATTGAAGACATGCCTTATACTGCTGATGGAAAACCTGTAGATATGATTCTAAACCCTCTTGGTATTGTAGGGCGTATGAACTTGGGTCAACTTTTAGAGACTCACCTTGGTTTGGTTTGTGAAAGTAAAGGAATTCATGCAGTAACTCAACCATTAAACGAAATTAATGTAGATAAAATCCGAGAAGAACTTGTAAAAGCTGGATTTAGCCCAGATGGAAAGGTTAATCTTTATGATGGTCAAACTGGTATCAAATACGAAAGACCAGTTGTTGTGGGACATTTATACATGAACAAGCTTTATCACTTGGTTGATGACAAAATTCACACTCGTTCTACTGGACCTTATTCTTTGGTTACTCAACAGCCACTTGGAGGTCGAAGTCATTCCGGAGGTCAGAGATTTGGAGAAATGGAGGTATGGGCGTTGGAAGCTTACGGTGCAGCATATGCCTTACAAGAAATGCTTACCATCAAGTCAGATGATATTCAAGGAAGAGATGCGGCTTTTGAAGCGATTGTAAAAGAAAAACCAATCACTAGTCCAAACCTTCCAAGTTCGTTTATCGTATTGGCTAATGAGTTAACAGCTCTCGGGGTAAAGGTTAACGCCGAAGTTGCTGAAACTGGTTCTTACGATGATACCGGAGTCGATGAAAAACTAGCTTTGTCGGTGGATCAGGGTGATTTGAAGTAAAAGTGCTGGATTTTGTTTATTAGTTCAAAATCTACTTTTAACTCAATCCTGACAAAGTAAAAATTAAAATCGTCAATCTAGCTAATTTATTTGTGTTAAGTTAATCAGACTTTTTATAAATTGGAGTTCAGATAATATTTTTTATGAACAATATGAATAAGCACATCTAAAAAATTACTCGTAGATTATGATTTTAATATTAGAATAATTTGATCTAAGAGTTGCTTAAATTGATTGAAATGAATCAAACCGAGAAAATAGGTAAAGCCACAAAGTATAGGGTTAAAAATAAGTAAATTGCTAAAATATGCCACTACTAAACAAGAGACTAATACAAGATACCGTCGCCAAACACAAGCATGAGATCGGAAGTAGTACAAAACAGAATTTACAAACTTTGTTTAAAGATACTTTGAACCGTATAGAAACAGGCAAATTCAAAAAAGAGGAAAGTGAGAAAGTACCATTTTTACAAAGATTATTTGAGCTTTTAGGTTATAAACTACACGAGAATTTAGAATTTGAATATTCAACTTCATTTGGTAGAAGCATTGACGGGGTTTTAGGCTTACAAACTGAAAAAGGTCGAGATGTAGAAATAGCAATTGAATGGAAAGGAATTGATACCAAAAGCCTAGATAAAGGCAAAGCTGGTGAAACTCCAGTGTCTCAAATGTGGGACTACATGGGAAAAGTGGGTGCTGAAATTGGAATTGTAGGCAACTTTTTAGAATTCAGAATTTACACCCTCAAAACCAAACAAACCGATTACCAAGAATACTTTTTACGAGAGCTAGTTGAAAAAGAGGACAAACTAGATGAGTTCATATTCCTCCTTAAAAAACAAACTTTACTGAAAAACAACAGCAAGCAAAGCCTTTTAGAAAACCTAATCAGTCAAAGTGAAGCCCAGCAGGAACAAATAACCAAACGTTTTTACAACGATTATAAACAAAGACGGCTAAATTTATTCGGGCATTTGGTAGAAAACAACCCCGAAATCAACAAACACATTTTAATTGAAAAAGCCCAAAAAATCTTAGATCGCTTGATTTTTATCATGTTTTGTGAGGATAGTACCAACGACTTGCTCCCAAAAAATATATTAACAGACACTTATAATTTAGGTAAAAAAAACCGAAGTCGAAGTGAAACTAAAATATGGGAGCAGTTTCAGTACCTTTTTGAAGACATAGACAAAGGTAGATACGACATTCAACCCAGTATAAATGCCTACAATGGTGGACTATTTGCCGAAGATTTGGAATTAAATAATTTGGTAATTAAAGACGAGGTTTGGGAGTGGTTTAATCAAATTTCTGAAAAATACGATTTTGAGAGTGATTTAAATGTAAATATCCTTGGACACATTTTCGAACAGTCTATCAGTGACATTGAAGAGATAAAAAGTGAGATTGAAGTAGCGGAGGGTTTATCCCTCCATGATAAACAAAATGAAACGACAATCAATGGAACGGCAAGCGTTCCTCTACAAAAACCCAAAACCTCCAAACGCAAAAAAGACGGAATTTACTACACCCCTGAATATATTACTGACTACATCGTAAGCGAAACAATAGGAAATTGGCTGGGAGATCAAGAAATTCCCCTCTTGAGGGGTGGCAACGAAGTTGACGGGGTGTTTCCTCTGAATCAAATCAAAATCCTAGACCCAGCAGGTGGAAGCGGTGCATTTCCAAATCAGGTGCATAACTTTTTGTCCAAAAAACACGAGGCAAAATTTAAGGAGCTATCAACAGACGAAAACGACCTTTTTAACCAAGTTCAAATCGACAAATCAATCCTACAAAACAACATTTTCATGGTTGACCTCCAGCCCGAAAGTGTGGAAATAGCTAAACTCAGTTTGTGGCTTAAAACTGCCAAAAAAGATCAGAAGTTAAACAATTTGGATAGCAATATTAAATGCGGAAATTCTCTAATCAATGACCCTGAAATTGCCGGAAATACTGCTTTTGACTGGAATAAAGAGTTTCCTGAAGTTATGGCAAGTGGTGGTTTTGATGTGATTATAGGGAATCCTCCATATGGCGGGGAAATCAATAAAACTCAACAAGAATACTACATAAATAAATACACAACAGCATACTATAAACTTGATACTTACGCCTTATTTATTGAGCAAGGTATAAATTTGTTAAAAGCAGGTGGTTATTTAGGTTTTATAGTTCCATATACTTGGCTTACTATTCAACAACACAAAAAGTTAAGAGAGCTATTACTTAGCTTTCAAATTGTTCAAATCATAGATTTACCAGTTAAGGTGTTTGATGATGCTGATTTAGACACGGTTATTTTGATTTTGAAGAAAGACAAGCCAAAAGAAACGATTGAAATAGGCGAAATTATTGATAATAAAATTGAAATTGTTCGAACAATTAGACTCGATAATATCAAAAAAAATCCTGATTTAACTATAAATATAAGCAATTCAGAAGAAGATTTTGAAATAATCCAAAAAATCCAGCAAAATTCTTTTCAATTAAAGGAACAATTTGAAGTTTCTCAAGGCTATATACCATATAGACGATCAGACCTTGTTAAAGAATATGGTTTGGAAGAGGGGAATAGAATCGTTGACGAAAGACTTTGGCATTCCGATGAAAAGAAAGATGAAATGTGGAAACAAGAAATACAAGGTAGAGATATAGAAAGATATTCTCACACTGAAAGCCATCAATTTATAAAATATGGAAAACATTTAGCTGGATATGTAGAACCTAAATTTTTCAAAAGTCCTAGAATTTTAATCATGGAAGTTACTCGTGGAGACGAAAACAAGATAAAATCAGTCTTTACAGACAAAGAATACTACAACACACCTTCGATTATCAACATAATTCAAGAAGAAAATAATGTGTTGAAATTAAAATTTGTTTTAGGAGTGATTAACAGTAAAATAATAAGCTGGTATCACACAAAAACAAGTCCTAAAGCTAACGCAACTACTTCAATTCCAAAAATCTTAGTCAATGATGTTCGCAATTTACCAATTCCCAAAGCAACCACCGAACAACAAACCCAAATCGCCGATCTGGTGGATCAAATCATGAACCTCAAAAAAGAAATGCAAGATTATCTCAAAAATACTTTCATACTTTTACAAGCTGAACTTGGAGGGCAGAAAATAACCCTAAACAAAAAACTAGAAAAGTTTTGGACACTAGATTTTGCTGAATTTTTAGGAGAACTTACCAAACAAAAAATCCAAATTAGTCACCCGCAAAAACGAAACCTAATCACCAGTTTTGAAACCGATAAAAAGAAGATTTTGGAGTTGGAACAGCAGGTAGAAAAGGTGGACGGCGAGATTGAAGGTTTGGTGCGGGGGTTGTATGGAGTAAAATAACTTAACTACACCGCTAATTAATAAAAAAATTCAGTATTAGTTTCAAGAATATTTAGTTGCTAATAAAACTTTAAAAGAGATAGCAATTTTGTTTGAAAATCACAATATCTTCATCACAGATGAAATCTCAAGCTCCCAAAATAGTCCTAAAAGTTAAATTCACTCTGGGTTCAAGAACTTTGCCAGACTTGGGTATTTGATGTAGCCAATTTTGCTGAGTTTCACCCTTCATAATCAGTAAACTACCAGATTCCAAAACAACCGAAGTTTTTAAATTTTTATCTTTTTTGTGTCGAAATCTAAACTCACGATTAGCTCCAAAACTAACTGAAGCGATTGTGGTGTTTTTGCCTAATTCTTTTTCACTGTCGCTGTGCCAACCCATGCCTTGGCCACCATTTGCATAGAGGTTTAGAAGGCAAGAATTAAACTCGACTTGGGTGTAATTTTCGACCATTTTTTTGATTTCCAAGAGTTCTTTTGTCCATTTTGTAGCCACCTTAGTTGTGCCAGAGTAGGTGTAATTTTGACCACCATTTCCATACCAAGCAACCTTACGATTTACCACAATCTGCTTTCCAAAAATGACCGCGTTGTCTTGTTCCCAGTTTATATTTTCAAGTAATTTATGCAAATAATTTTGGCTTTGGTGTTCGTCAAAAATCTTTCCAAAATAAAATACCTCGCCTCCTTTCGGTAGCAAATTTTGATTGGTGTTTTGAATAAATAAGCTCATATTAATTGAAATATTGTACCGTGCTAACTATAAATACTTGCTAAAGATTTTTTGTGAAAACTTTGATCGATAAAAATGATAACTTTTTTGACTCTATCATAATCTAAAATGTCTTGCTCGGTTTCTAAAAATTGGAGCATAGAAAGTATTTTAAACTTTAAAACCTATTTGGTTTTTTGCAATCCGAATTTTGCTTTTAGGATTTGAAAATGTTATTGAATCAATTTTTTACTGCAAATTTAAAATTTTTAAAAAAGAGCGATGTTAAAATTTATGGTTGCAACCGATTGACATAACCAACTATCAATTGCTTTAATTCAACTAATTGCTATCATGTTTAAAAATCTAAAATTTGTTTCACTGTCCTTGACTTTTAGTTTTGCTGTGTTGCTTATCTGCTTACATTTTTTAGACAAGAATGTGGTTTATAACACCGGAGTGGTTAGTAATTTTGCTCTTGGAAATTTTGGTTGGTTGTTTTTTATAAGTCTGACTTTGTTGTCGGCAGCAAAGGTTTTGCTTGCTATTTGGGTTCGTAGGATAGGGAGCAAATCTAGTCTTTCCAAGTGGATTTTTGGAACGATTTTGTTTTCAGCTACCACCAATTTTTTGATTGGAATATTTCCAACAGGAACCGGATCAGAAATTACTTTAGTTGGTTCGCTGCATTTGATTTTTGCCGTACTTTCTTTTGTGGCAACTGGGGTGTTTTTTAGCTTACTATTATTTTTTAACAATCAAAAAAATAAATTTAAAATATTTTTAAAAAGTTTAATTACAGTTTTGTATCTAGCTTGTTTGGTGGTTTTTCCATTTTTTCCAAGTTCGTTTATTCCAGTTGGCGAAAGAATTTTGATCGGACTTTTGACTGTTGGGATTTTGGTAAATACGGCTTTGATTGATTGAGAATTATAGACAAAAAATTACTTTCTAAATTGACTTGATTTTATGAGTGAAAATACTTTTAAAGATTCTTATAATAGCCTAAACTTGGAGCAAAAACAAGCTGTTGATCAAATCGATGGACCTGTTTTGGTGGTAGCTGGACCTGGGACGGGGAAAACTCAGCTTTTGAGTACAAGGGTTGCTAATATTTTGCAAAAAACTGATACCAATCCAGAAGAAATTTTGTGTCTCACTTTTACGGACGCAGCGAGTTACAATATGAGGCAGCGGCTTGAAAAAATTATTGGAAAAACTGCTTTTAAAGTAAAGGTTCACACTTTTCATAATCTTGGAAGTGAAATCATTAGCCAAAACCCAGAGTACTTTTTTTTCGGATTAGATTTTGAGCCTTCAGACGAGCTTGGACAGATTTCGGTTTTACAAAAAATTCTCCAAAAAGCTGATTTAAATAATCCCTTACAAATCAAAGATCCTGATGGAAATTGGGTTTATCTTAAAGACATAAAAAGTGCTATTTCAGACCTCAAAATGAACGGCTTAAATCCAGAAAATTTTCTGGAAAATCTGAAAATTACCCACAGTTTTTTGAGTCATTTTGCCACCCCCCTAAAAGAACTTTTTGCAGTTAGTAATATTAAAAAATTAAAGCTTGAAAACTTTTTGCAAATCCATAGTTTAGCCTCCAAAATCTGCTCTTTACCTGAGTTTAAAGATGCTTTGATTAGTAAAAGTTTTTGTTTGGAAGTAGCTGAATTAGCTGAGTCTGAAGAGTTTTTTAAGCAAAATATTAAGGCTTTCAGGGACAGTTGGTGCAAAAAAGATGATCAAAATAACTATCAACTCAAAGACCTTTTAGCTAAAGAAAAACAGTTAGCGTTGCAACAGATTTATGCGGAGTATCAGCAAGGTTTACGCAGGGAATATTTGTATGATTTTAACGATATGATTTTGGAAGTGATTGAAGTTTTACAGAAATTTCCAGAGTTAAGATTTGAATATCAAGAAAAGTTTTTGTATTTTTTGGTTGATGAGTTTCAGGATACAAATGCCGCCCAGATGAAACTTTTAAGCCTTTTAATCAATTCAGAAATCAATGAAAATAAACCTAATATTTTGGTAGTTGGTGATGACGATCAAGCAATTTATAAATTTCAACGAGCTACTTTGCAAAACATTTTGGATTTCAAAACCAATTTTGATGATGTAAAAATTATCACTCTTACCAAAAATTATCGTTCGGGACAGGAGATTTTAGACTTTGCCCATAACATTGTAGAAAATGCCCAGATTCGGCTTTCAAAAATAGAAAACTTACCCAAAAAGTTGGTTTCGCAGAGGTAAAATTAGTTTTGTTCGCTATTGTCAGTAGATTCAAATTTTGGAGTTTTCAAGATCACCTCCCCCTTTTTTGCGTTTCTTTAAAGCCTCATCTAAAGGCATCATAGCTTCGGGTTTGGGATTATTTTTAAATTTTATAGAACCCATTTAATTACTTTTACCTAATTTAAGGCATCAATTGTCAGTTACTCTCCTTCCAAGGGAGCTGTCTCAACGGGACTGTGGGTTTGGTTAAGCCTTGAATTTCCACAAAACCCTTTGTCCTGCGGACATTTCCCTTATCAGGGCAAAACTATTTAATGGCTTTTTGTTCGGATTAATTTTCAAATGGGTTCTATACGAGGTGCAAATGAAGCAATTAAAACAAGTGTTTCTAAAGGAAATATAGTTGAATCTGGTTTGTTTAGATTCGACTTTTCTTCCGTAGTTATTTCAACTTTTTCTCTTTGGTTTTTAAGACACTTTTTAGCTTAATTCTACGATAAACTAGATAAGATACGACCCCAATCAAAACTACCAAACCACCAATCAAAACATCTCCACCGCCTGTTCGAACGGTAGCTGTGGTAACTGGTTGACCTTTTACCGGATCACCTTTTGATGGATCTCTAAATTGACCTGGATTATTTGGGTCAAAATTTATAATAGAGGATGATTGAGCTGAAGAAATTGTTGTTGAAGTTGTAGAACTTGCTTGAACCGAACTTGCAACACTCGAATTATTAATCGAACTAGCCTGTTGACTGCTTGACTGTGTCGATGAAACTGAAGAAATCCCCAAAGATACTTGAATAGAAGAGGTTTGAATCGAACTTTTAAGGGAACTTGAAATTGCACTAGAGTTTTGACTAGAAATGCTGGAAGAAATCACTGAGCTTGCTTGTGATGAAATAGCTGAAGATGTGCTATTTGAAGAAATTGCTACTGAGCTGATAGAGCTTTGAACTGATGAAATACTAGATGAGCTAATTTGGCTTGAACTTGAAACTTGAAGAGAGCTTTGAGCTGCAGAGCTTGAAACTGTAACAGAAGAACTACTACTTTGAACTGATGAGTTACTACTCTGAACCGAAGAAATACTTGATTGAATAGATGAAATTGAGCTACTACTTTCCTCTTCACGGGGGATTACAAAACCTCCAGGACGGCTGCTGTTTACTGGGTTGGTAGCAGATGCAGAGTCAGGGTTTGACGATCTTTGTCGAAGACTAAGGCTAACCACAGTTACCACAAGCAAAAATACCCCCAAACCAATCATACTTAAAGCCAAGTGCGATTTTAGAAATTGAGATATTTTTTGGATTCTAGTGAGATTTTTTCTTATTTTTTTTGCCATAAAATTTGATCTATAATAATAAAGCATAGTCTAAAAATCATTAATTAACAAGGGTTTGTTTTTCTAATAAACTTTTTAAATTTGCCTGAAAATAAAAGCTTTTGAAACGGTATTTTTAGAATCAGATTTTGTTACTTTGGTTCATTCCAAGATTGAATTGTGGCGTAGAGGGATTTGATATATTTTTCGAGCCCAGTTTTTGCTTCATTTGAAAGGGTTTTTAAATACTGATCCCAAATTTCACCTTTCTCACTTTTCAATTTCTTTGACCACAGATTTACCAAACGATAAGCATATTCATTTTTCCAGTCTTTGTTTTTATATTCAGACCAGTGATTTTGATTATGATGATTTTTCCACCAATCATGATATTCGTAATTCGGAGTATAGCATTCAATTGTTGAAACGCAAGTATCGTGCCAAATTCCAACTTTGTCTGAAGATATACTATTAAATTCTGACAGAATTAACTCTTTTTCTTTTTTGTAAGTGCTTTTATCTACTCCATTTGAATTTATATCGCTATCCATAACCATAAAGGCTCTGGTGTTGATTTTAAAAATATCTGTAAGTTTTCTTCGTTTTTCTTGATTTGTGGTTTCACGATCGGTGTAAAATTTTAAAATTGTTCCTCCATACATTTGAAATTGGAAGTCAAAACCTGGTTTATAGATTTTTTTCTCTATTGATAAAGCGTACATTTCTAGCCATTTTTCAATATAAATCGCATCGCTTGGCCCTTCCACCCAAATCACACCGTTGGCAAAAAGTAGGTCGGACGGTTGCACGCCGATAGAGCTTAAAATGCCATCAAACCCAGAAATGCTAAAATCTGTGGCAGAAATTCCTTCAGGGTTTTTACAAGTTCCTCCTTCCAAATGATAAACCTTGTGAGTTGGTTTAAAGCTCTTTTTGTCCTCATCGCTCAAACTTTCATATCGCTCCCGATCCAGCTCCAAAGCGGAGTTTATGATAAATGGGCTGTGGGTGGAGATGAAGAATTGGAGACTAGTATATTTCGAATGTTCGTTAATAAAGTTTTGAATTAAAATAGGAAATAATTTTTGAAATTTTGGGTGTAGTCCAATTTCAGGCTCCTCAATTAAAACACAAACATCTTTAGCTTTGCTATCTTTTCGGTTAAGCAGATCTAAAAGTATAAATAAAACTTTATAACCAGAAGCTACTTTGTTTATATCTATAATATCATAATCACTTCCAAATCTTTCCTGTATAATTAATTTTCTCTCACTTTTTAATCCTATAGTTGCAAAGTTTATTCCAAAAATTTCTCTTAAACCTATAACTGTTGGTGCTTGATTTAATTTTACACCCTTTTCAATCATATGTTGAAAATCTATCATGTTTGATTCTATTGATATTGAATTACTTAAATAAGAATAAACATCTTGATTTAATATATTAATACTTATCAATTCTATGTGTTTTAATCCAAAATCCTTAGTTAAAACTGGTTTGTTGTTTACTTCCATAACATGAATACCATATTCATACCATTTATCTGGTAGGGTAAATTCAAACTGAATGTTATCTATTGAAAAATTAAATCTAAAATCATTTTTAAAAATATCTTTCATATTAATATCGAAATCCTTGAAATTTTTATACCCAAAGAGTTTAGGAATAATGTTATCAAAGGCAACTGCATCATAATCAGAATTAAACAAAGGAGATTTATTTGATGGCAATAGAAACCTTATCCCCTCCAACACACTACTCTTTCCGCTTCCATTTGGTCCAATGAGGTAGTTGATGGGAGCGAGGTTGTTGAGTTCTAGTTTTTCTGTAATGGCTTTAAAACCCTGAATTGATATACTGCTGAGCATGCAAATTTAAGCTCAAGTTTATTAGTAATATGGGCAAGTTTAGTTTTGAGAATTTGGCTTGTCGAAGTAGTTGATTTATGTTACAAAAAATTTGGAGTTAGTTTTTTTTAAGGAGATTATAAGCTATGCACGACATTATCATTGCATTTGCGGCTTATTCCATTGTAATGTCTACGCTTTTCTTGCTCTTTTTGTGGAGTAAGAGTGGCTAATTTCAATTTCCCCACTGGCAATTTTGTGTTGATTCTGATTGTTTTTTGGCTTAGTTTTTATTCTCCACCTGAATGTTCCAAAATTCCTGAAATAGGTTAGGGGTTTTGGCTTTTAAGAGTTCTTGGGGTTTGCCGCTGGCGACAATTTTACCTTGGTCTAGGATTAAGATTTCATCGCATTTTTGGGTGGTGGTCATGCGGTGGGTGATAAATAAGACAATCGAATTTTGCTTTATTTCATGTAAGATATTTAAGATTTTTTGTTCTTTGACGGCGTCGAGTTGGTTGGTGCCTTCGTCCAAAATCATGATTGGTTTTTGTTGCAAATAGAGTCTTGCAATTTCGAGTAGCTGGGCTTGTCCGCCACTAAATTCTTGGTTTTCTCCGATGATGGCATCTAGACTATTTACACTGTCTTTTAGGTCAACTAATTCCAAAGCTTTCCACAAATCCTTGTCTTTGATTTTGCTTGCTTCTTTTGAATTCAATCCCAAAAGTAAGTTTTCTTTTACACTCAAAGATTCCCACAAAAAGCTTTCTTGCTCCAAGCTTGCCAGGTAGTTTTTCCAATAAATTGGGTCGATGGTTTTGAGGTTTTTTTGGTTGATCAAAATATTTCCTTCGCTCGGGTCGATGGTTCGTTTTAGGAGTTTGGTGAGGGTACTTTTACCAGCTCCGTTATAGCCCACAATTCCGTAGATAAAACCTTTTTTGAAGGTGTAGCTTATATCTTCTAAAACCACTTTATTGGCTTCAGTTTTAGCAAACATTTTCTCCAGCTCCCCCATTTCTTTGAGTAAATTTTTACGCCTCCAAACCGACAGAGACTGATGTGAAATTTTGTTTTGTAGCCAGTTGTAAAATTTTTGAAAACTTCCGAGTAGTCCTTTTTTGGTCTGTTTAATAGGCTTTTTGATAGGATCATCAAGTTTTGTTGCTCCTCCAACTCGTTGTCTCATTTTGGCAAAATAGGTTTTTTCTTCTTCGTAAAATTTTGGGTAAGTAAAATTTAGGTTCTGCAAAGTTATTTCATCAATAGATTTTAATTTAGGTTTGTCTTGAATTTTAAGATCCAATTTTGGTTTGATGTGAAGCAAAAAATCGTACCGAAAAAACTCAAACCGAAGCTCAAAAATAAGTCTAAAAATCTGACTCAGACTCTGAAGTTGGTCTTTGATGCGGGAAATATACAGCCAAAAAACCGCAAAAGTTCCGATTGCAATAAGGTTATTTCTAAACAGCCAACCGGCAGTGGCAAATGAAGCGAGGTTTAAACCCACATTTGTGATGGTTTTGAGTAGTCCAAAAAACTGATCGCTACGACTTTGTTGGTAGCTGGTTTCCATCCATTTACCTCGTCTTTCAGTGTAGGTTTTTACAATCTGCTGAATCCAACCATTGGCTAAAAGTTTGTTGAAATAGCCATTTATTCGCCATTGCAATTCCCTTCGTTGTTCGTTTTGTCTGCTTTCAATGAGTTCATATTTTCGCCAGTTTTGGTTTTGCAGGTAGTCAATCAAACTATCGCTAACTACCGAGAGTAAAATCAATCCCAAAAGGTACGGGTGAATTAAAGGTAAAATAAAAATCAAGGCTCCGAAAGCGGCTACACTTTCGACCAATTTTTGGGCAAGATCGATCAATTTACTTTGAGTTGAAGTTACATTCCACTGCAAATTTCGAATCAATCTCAGGTTATTTTCACCACTCAAAAAAGCTCCGTCAAAATGACTCAAAAACTGGGTAAATTTATCTTCCAAATGGCTTTCAGTATTTTGATTTATTCGAATAAGGACTACACCTTTGATATAGGCAAAAATCGCATCCAAAATTTGCAAACCAGTCAAACCAAACAGAATTACCAAAAAAACTTGAGTACTGTTTTCGAGAGTGATTTGACCTAAATTACGCCAATCTTGCGTCAGACTGTCGATCAAAAACTTCAAAAAAAGTGGATTTAGTTGGCTAAAAATACTAGTCCAAGCAGCCAGTGGAAGTACAATCCAAAGTCTCTGGAGGTAATTTTGTTTGCGGTCACTAATGAAATCTATGACTTCGGTGGAAACTCCAAAAAAGCGAGCTAAAAGTTTTCTCATAAAGGTAGTGAAGTTGAAGGGGGTGGTTATGGCAAGGGAGGGTGAAAATTGCTTATAGGTTTGATTTAATAAAGGTTTTTGCTGAAAAGTTTAGTTTGTGGTATAGTGTTTGGGTATGGCAAACGAGTCTAAAGGTTTTGGACAAATACCAGAAAAGAAAAGAAATCAACCTAGAAAGAGAGTTGAAAAAAACCCTGAAACAATAATTGAACCAGTGTCATGGGAAAATATAGACTCTATTATTCCATTGGAAGTTGCCAAGTGGCATGATCAGGTCTCAGATTTATACAAAAAGGAAATTGAAAAATTTGTTTTAAGCGAGTTGAGTGATCAATGGCGTTATTCAGATGGTAATTTGCCACCTAGTTTAGAAAAGATGTTCATAGATGCTTTTCGTAACTCACCAAAATCAATTTTGGATGTAGGAGCTGGAAGAGCTGGCTTCATGGAAAAACTCGGTACAGAGAGACAGGGTTCAAAAAAGAATAATCTCTACGCACTAAACTTAACTCCACAACTAAGTGTTGGAAGTTGTATTAGGGAGATAAATACGGATCTTGATTCATTCGTAACAAATCCTTATCAGTTAATTAGAAATCAAAGTAAAACAGAAATCGCTCCGAGGTCTTTTGATGTTATTATATCTCAGCACGGACCTTTTCACCACTCTCCGATACCAGGAAAAACACTACTGCAAATGTTAAAATTGCTCAACAGAGAAGGTCAATTACTTTTAGTGGACGCAAATTTAGAAACAACAGGTGCAAATTTTTTACAAGAAAAGTTTGGATGGTCACAAGAAAAAGCATTTAGTAGTAGAATAAGTGACTACGATCTAGTAAATAATAGTCTAAAAGAAAGGAAACTTGTTGAAGCAAACTCTCTTTCAAGAGATGGTGTTACTACACTTATTTTTACAAAAAAATAAAAACTTACTTACCTCAAAATCCCAACCCCAAGCCAAAAACTAACTAAGATAAACAAACCTACGGCGATTCGATAGACGATAAACCACCTAAAAGTGTGTTTGGATAGGAAGTTGATCAGCCAGCGTAAAGCCCCTAATCCGACCAAATAGGCAACCACAAAGCTAATAAAAATTGAAGTTATAGAAAGTAGAATCTCATCTTTTCCCCAATTGCTACTTTTGGGTAACAAACTTGCATCAATTTTGCCTCTAAAAATATCCCAAATAAGTTTTAAAAGATCAGCAGTTCCAGCTAAAATGATTGCGGGTAGGGATAGTAAAAACGAAAACCTAACAGATTCTTTACGATTTCTGCCCAAAAATAAGGCTCCGCTAATAGTGGAACCGCTCCGAGAAATACCCGGGAAAATGGCTAAAGATTGAAACAAACCGATCAAAATAATTTCCCCAGCTGTCATCATTTTGGTTTTAGGGTAACTTGTAGATTTGGTATAAGCCCATTCAGCAAAACCCATCAAAACTGCTCCAGCAATCAAAAACGAGGCAATCGTTGGCAAGGTTCTACTTGATTCGGCAAAGTTGTATAAAATAACTCCCAAAACAATTATTGGAATTGTGCTGACTATAATTTGGCTAATTTCAATGTCTGTTTGTAAGTCTTTATCTTCAAGTTTGGCCTCCACTTTTGCTTTTAGGTTAGGGTTTACTTCCAAATCGTCCGCTGATGGTTGACCCCACCAAAAGTTAAAATTTTTCCAGAAAGTTGTGAACTCTTTGTGATGGATAATTATTTGCAAAACACGTTTAAAATAAATGACCAAATCTTTCCAGAAATAGCTGATTACAGCCAAAATTGTACCGAACTGAATGATGTTACTAGCCACCAAACCTATATCTCTACCGGTTGCTAATTTGGAAGCTAAAAGAATGTGGGCGGTGCTAGAAATAGGTAAAAATTCGGTAATTCCTTGGACAACTCCAATCAAAATTGCCAACAAAATTTCGTTGAGAGTAGAAAAATTCATAAAATAGTAGCTTATCCAACAGCTGGTTTGTGTTGACGAAAATGTCAAAGAGTAAGTTTTATAAAATAATCTGACCCAAACTTTTCAATTTCGACAGTCTAAAAAAAGGTTTTACTTGATAATCTTTAGAGATCTTTTACTTTGCTTGATTTTGATTGGTTTTGTGTTTTTATTTAGGGATATTTTAAACTATTTTAGCTTTAGCCTGATCCTTAATAAAGATGGCGTGATGGTTAAAAAAGGGATTTTGCTAACCAACAGCAAACAAGTTCCATACAAAAATATCAATATTGTAGCTATTTCTCAGGGTGTTTTTGGGAAAATTTTGGACTTTGGAGATATTGAAATAAGCACAGGTGGAGACGGGAGTGATTTGATTTTTAAGCATGTTGCGAATCCTGAAGAGATTAAAAAGAAAATTCAGGCGGCGATGGGGTAGGGTTTACTGTTTTGGGTTTTTGTGATATTAAAAAAAATTATGAGTGTAATGCTCCTTTTTAAGAAAAATCCTCCTTTGGTAAATGAAGAAAGAGTAGGTCTGTCAGTTGAGATAAGGAAAGATTTTGAGTTAAGAGGTATTTTGGATTTGATAAATTTATGGTCTCCTGAAGATGGTCAACTCGAGTTTGCTTTATCTGATGCCCAAGGTTGTAATGTATTTAGTTTTAATATTTATGTTTCTTCTGCTATTCAAGGTGAAAAAGTTTTTAATGTAATGCCCAGTTTAATCTCTGAAATTCAATGTGAAACTTGTTTTATTCACAAAGATGGTGAATATTATGATTTGAATGACAGGTCCTACACAGATCAACTTTTGGTGATGTCTGAGTTGGCCCAAAACACAAGCAATTATTCTTCAAATAAAGGATCAGTTTTAAAAATAGGGGATAAATATTTTATTTCTGATAGTGAAAAATTTAACCCGTCTAAAAATCCAAATCCTGTTGACTACTATTTGAGTAATGTGGGGTACTATCGAAAGTAAAATACATAGACTTTTTTGTATTTGCCCAAAAATACTTTTTTCAATTTGATTATAGGGTAAATTTTCAGTATTATGTCCGCCTATTCTCAAAGATACAACAATATTCGCCAAACTTGGTTGCTGATTTTTGTTTTTGTGGGACTTATTAGTGGAGTTTTTTATATCATTGGGTTGTATCAAGGATCGTATGTTTGGCCAATAATTGGGCTTTTTATTTCGTTAGCTCAAGCTTTTATTGCCTATTTTTTTGGAGATAAAATTGCCTTGGCTAGCAGTGGAGCGAGAGAAGTGAAATACGAAGAAGCTCCTAAAATTTATGAAATTGTTCAAAACTTGAGTAAAATTGCCGGTATTCCAGCTCCCAAAATTCACATTTCTCCAGATAAATCTGCCAACGCTTTTGCTTGTGGTCGTGATCCAAATCATGCCAGTATCTGCCTAAATCAGGGAATTTTGGATATTTTAGATAAAAATGAACTTGAGGGTGTGATTGCCCATGAACTTTCGCATATCAAAAATCGTGATATCTTGGTTATGACTGTGACTATGGTGCTTGCTTCTGTTGCTAGTTTTGTGGCTGATATTGGCTTTAGAATCTTACTTTGGGGAGGTAATAAAAAAGATCGTGAAAATCAGAGTCCAGTGGTTTTAATTCTCTATATCGCAACAATTATTCTAGCTCCAATTGTGGCTGGTCTTATTCAGATGGCGGTTTCTAGGCAGAGAGAATTTTTAGCAGACGCTACGGCAGTTACCTTGACTCGTTATCCAGAAGGATTGATAAACGCCCTAACCAAACTCTACAAAAACCCAATTCCATCAGAACATTACGCAACCTCGATGAATCATTTTTTTATTGCTCCACCCAAAAAAAGCTTTGGAGAAAAGGTTTCTGGACTTTTTAGTACGCACCCAAAAATTGAAGAGCGAGTGGAGGCTTTGAGGAAGATGTAGGTAAGAAATTAACCTCAAAAATCCATGCTTAAAAATAACTCGAACAAGAATTTTCAAAAAACAAATAGTAAAAATTTAGCCTGGGTTTACCTAATTATCTTTGCTCCATTACAAACCATTTTGGTATTGGCTGGTAATAACAGTAATTTTTTTGGAGAAAGGTATATTCTCGTAGATTTAATTTTAAGATTTTCTTTGGTGATTTTACCAATTATTTGGTTTTTTGTTATTGATAAAAAGAAATTTAAACCCAAATTTCCAACTCTGGAAGAAATAAAAGTTAGTTCACTTATTGGTGGTATTTTTATGGCAATTATTTTGTTTAGTTATTATGCAATTTTAAAGCCAAATTTTACATTTGATACGGTTATTTATAACAACTTTCCCAAAGAACTTTTTATCTTTTTTGGTTTGATTATATCCTTTTTGAATGCTTTTTCAGAGGAGTTTAATTATCGTTATATGATTTTTAATAAACTAAAAGATTTGAATTTGAATGGATTAAAAGCCTCTTTAATGTACTGGATTTATTTTTAGTGCTCATCATGTTTTATTGGTTGTACCTATTGCGGGTATTTGGTTTGGTATTTTAACTTTTATTGTTTTGAGTACAGTTAGTTTTGTGTGGTCTATTTTGTATCAAAAATACAATTCTTTATCAGCTCCATACATTATTCACGTATTGGCTGATATTGCATTGTTTATAATTGGTTTTGATGCATTGTTTATAAAATAAAATTTTTTTGATTTTGGATATATTTTAATAATGTACTTCAGCTTAAAGTTTATATATTTACTTCACGATTCAATAAACTCAACTGAACTTAAAAACATATTTATAAACAGCGGAAATAATTTAATTTAGGCTAATCATTTTTATCTCAAATAATTTATCAAAATTGGCTTTTTGTGATTCACTTAATTCAATTTTAATTTCACCTTTTAATTCCAAATCTATAATCACTTGGGCACAAATATTTTTGGAACTTGTGAGTGTGTATTTGAGTATAAATTTTTCTTTTTCTTGCACCAAATTTACATCGCTTAATTTGCCACAAGAATTGTTTGCAACTACAAATCCACTGTAACTTAAAACTTGAGTATTTGAGTCGTAAATAAATTCTACTGATTCACCTATATTGCCAGTTTTTTGGGTTTTTAATTCAGCTTGAGAATTTTCTTTTTGTTGTTTTAAATCAGCATTATTTAAATTAGAATTTCCATTGTTATTTTGGTTTTTTTGAAGTTCAATATTTGAATTTTTTGGAATTGAATTTGATTCGGTTGTGTTTTGATTTAAGTTTGAATTATTACTACTTTTAGTCGCTCCTAAAAATAGAATTACAACTATAAAAATTGAGCTAACTGTGCCTACTAAAATTAATCTATTTTGTGTAAAATTGAACCAACTTAAAAATTTATTTTGGTTAGTTTTTGGCTGAGCAATTTTTTGATTAAAAAAGTTAAAATTAGATTTTCTTTGTGATTTATATTTTTCATCTTGGTTTAAAATTTCAGTAAAAAGATCGTCGTTTAATTTAGGCATATTTTAGTTAATTTTTGATTTGTAAAAGTGAGATTAATTTAGTAATTTTTTTAAATATATTTGTAATTTTTTTCAGCTAATTATTCTGTCCAAACTTGTCTGCATTTTTGGCGTAATTTTTTGATACTTCTGGATAATTTTTGTCTTACATTTGCGGCTGTTAAATTTAATTTTTCAGCTACATTTTGCGAAGAAAAATCTGACATTACAGACATCTCTATAATTTCTTGATCCTGATTGGAAAGTTGACTTTGAATACATTTTTTTAGATTTTCAAGTTTCAAATTAAATTCGTTGCTAAAACTTTTTTCTTCGTAATTTTCATCCAGAGTACTAACTTTAGTTTTGTCTTTTCTTCTAATATATTCCAGCATTTTTCGTTTAGCTATTCCCCAAATAAAAGCTTCTTTAGATTCAATTTCTTTGGCGTACAAAAAGTAGGTTTCCAAAGTTTCCATTGTCAAATCTTCCACATCAATTCTGTTGCTAACTCTACGATAAAAATAAGCATAAACGCAATCATACCAATAGTTCCAATCAGCTTCGGAGATTTTTTGCATATAGTTAAAGTAGGCTGTGTTGAGAATTAAAAAAGTGCAAGTCGAATATTAAACCTAAATTATTTTAACCTTCTTTTTTCTAAAGAACCAAAAAATTCCCAGAGTTGCTGTTATGATTAATAAAACGATAATTAAATCAAAAATAAAAAAATATTTATAGCTTTCAGTTGGTAAAAATTGTCCAAATTCTTTTATTGGATTTTGAGGTTTCCATCTTGGGCAGCTCGCTCCATCGCCTCCATCATATACACAATCATTTGGGACTTCGTATTCACTTACAAACCAGTTACCCGATTTATATTGTTTAGATTGATAGCAATAAGTTGAGCCAGTTGATTTGGGTATTTCTTTGGTAGAAATGGTTAGAGTATTTTGCCCTGCATAGCCTTGAGGAGTTGCGGGTCTGCCTATTTTATTTTCTAAAAAGTCTTCAAAAATAGGACGCACAGTATCAAAATCTGAACCAAAATATTCGCCAAAAGATTTGCTCAAATCACTTTTATTTTTAGGATTTTCTGAGATTAAAATAGAAATATAGTTATCTTTTTCAGTATAAACTCCAACATTTTGTTGGGAACCAAAGCTGCTGTATTTATTTTCTGCTATGCTTGATTGAATATTATTTTTGGCAAATATATTTTGCAACTCCTGAACATTCTACACTTTTGCTATAACTTTCAATGGTGGTGAAAAGGCAATTGAGCAAGCATAAGCCTGAATAGAACATGTAAAAATAGTTAGTAAGGTGAGAAAAGTGAAAAGTATTAATCTTAGGTTTTGCATAATAGTATTTTTTAGGGACTAGACCAGTTAAAATTTAATTTGAAATACTTTTCAGGTATTTAATATAGATTTTGATAATATGGAGCAAATCTGTCTCTAAGTCAAATACATATTTCTC
>JBIKIW010000023.1:0-24676 GCA_044361365.1 Limisphaerales bacterium
CTCAATTAGAAGAAGAATTGTTTGAATACTGTTGCTATTACAATCATATCAGAAGGCATCAAGGAATAGACAACATGACTCCTTATCAAAAGCTCAATTCTGTCACTGAATAATTTGACATATACAACCCTGGGCTTGTTTCGGGATCTAAATAATTTTTGCGTTTAAATATACACTCAAGGCCTACAAAACTCATTCCATTCAAACAGTTGTAGTCTTTTCCTTGTGTATTTTAATTTAGGTTTGAGTATACTGTAATAATAAATAGTGGAATTGGTATAATACAAAAAAGACCCCGATAGCCAAGCCACGGGGAATTTTAAGTTTAAATTAAAATTTAATTTAATTCTACAGCTTCAGCAGAATCATGCGTCTCATCTGATTGATTATAATCAGAGTTGATAGCAGGTGCAGAATCAGAATCACTGTTTTGTTCTTGAGGAGCTCGATCAGACATAAATTGCAAAGCATTTTTCATACCTGTTACAAATTTATCTAAATCTTTCTCAAAAATCATGATACGATGAACTTCTTTAGAGCCATCTTCCATCCTTTTGGATTCTTTAATTACCAAGTAAAGCATTCCATTACGATCCTGCTTTACATTCAAGTAATAGATACGATTTACGCCAGCTTTTACAACCCATGTAAAAAGCTCATTTTGATTGTCATTATTCATATAACTTATTAAAAGTTACCAAGATACTGCTAAGGTTTTGTAATTAAGTCAAATTTAATGCCAATTAATCTTGCAACTCTGACTATCGTATAAATCTTTATACACAAAGTTAAGAGCTTTTTTGCTTAATTTTAGTAATTAAAATCCAAAAAAAATTATTTGATTCTTTCTACAAATTTGACAAAACCTCCAAAAATATGCGGGAATTGTACTTAATGGCGGCGTAGCTCAGTTGGTTAGAGCGCGGGACTCATAAGCCCGAGGTCGGCGGTTCAATTCCACTCGCCGCTACCAAAAATACTTACAAATATAAAAATTAAGATTGTTGTTCAAAGTAAGGTTATTACTAAAAGATCTAAGTTTTAAAGGTTACGTAAAATATCATAATAATAAAACAAATCGAATCTTGAAATCTAAACTGATTAATTAAAAATGCGAGTAGGAATTTTAACAAACACCTATCCTCCTAATTTAAATGGTGTAAGCGTAGCAGTTAGTAGCTTAGAAAAAAACTTAATTAATCTTGGGGTAGAAGTTTTTATTGCTACTCCACAAGTTAAAGATGTTGTTTATCCAAAACACGTCTTACCTCTGAGATCAGCTACAGTTCCTGATAGCATTTCGCCTGACTTAAAAGTACCTTATTTATATTTAAATGATGTTAAACACTTTTTTGAAGAAAACAAAGTTGATATAATTCACACTCACGATACAATTTTAGGTGGTGCTGAAGGAGCTTTGCTTGGCTATCAGCTAAAATTGCCTACAGTTCATACCTTTCACACTTTAATTGAAGAGTACAATTATTTTCAGATCCCGGGTTATAAACCTCTAATCTCCAATTTTGTAAAGGAAGTCTGCAATCAATATGATCATGTTATAGCTCCATCACAAAAAGTTTATCGGTATCTTTTAGAAAAAGGAGTAGCCGTACCAATCAGCCAAATCTTAAATATTCCAAACTACACCGATCTCACAGACAAAATTTCGGAAAAAGAAAAAAGGGGGCTTTTAAATAAATTTCAAATCCAAAAAACTGATACAGTTTTAATCACTTTTTGCCGATTAGCTGAAGAAAAAGGTCTGGAAATGGGTATAAACCTATTAGAACCAATTTTGAAGAAAAATTCAAACCTCAAATATATTTTGGCTGGTTGGGGTCCTTTCGGAGAAAAGCTTCAAGAAATCGTGGCACAAAAAAATCTATCAAATCAGATCTTATTCTATGGCAAATATACCAGAAAAGAGCTTCCACTTTTAGCTTCTGTTAGCAATTTGTTTATATTCACTTCTTTAACTGAAAATTTACCAACTAACATCTGGGAAGCAATGTATTTAGGTCTTCCTGTAATATCTTTAGATGACAGCAGTGTTGATTATTTGTTGATTGATGGGGTAAATGGAGTAAAAACCTCTTTAGAAAAATTTACTCAAAAATGTTCAGACCTAGTCTCTGACCCAATTCTACTTCAAAAAATGTCTATATTGGCAAAGGAATCAGCTGAAAAAATTAACCCGACTGAAATCGCCTCACTTCATTTAGATTTGTACACCAAAATAGTAGAAATCACCAAGCAAAATAAATTAGACAAAGAAAAAACCAAATTCAAGGTCTATTTTAATGAATTTTTAAAAAATAGCCTAAAAAGCTCACAAGAACTCTACGAAAAGCTTTTAGAAAATTTAAACTAATTTATCTATTTTATAAATTATTGGTAATATTTCTTGCCATGTAAGATTAACCTCACCCGTAAAAATTGCATTTGGTCGAGTTGTAATTTTCTGGGCTAAAGCTAAAAATAAATGATTGAAGCTAAAAAACATTAATTTATTGTCAGAACTTAAAAGCTTTAAACTTTGTGTATTAACGATCAGTGATTTAGAGTAGTTTGACCAAAAATAATCAAACAATTTTTCAGCTGTATCAGCCTGTGATAAAATTTCTTCACCAGAAAAATTCCACCCCAGCTGATTTTTCATTTCCGCAGGAATAACCTTATTCAAAAAGTAGCCTTGCAAAAAAGATTTTCTCAAAAAATCTAACACTTCCCCGGCAATAAATAATTTTTTAAAAGTTTCAGCTTGACTCTTGTTCATGTCTAAGATTCTGGCAACCATATTAGTCACAAAAGTTGCACTAAAATTAAAATACTCATCGAATTCTTCAAAAGAAAAAAAACTTGTTTTTTTCAAAAGATTGCCTTCACTGTTTAAAAAATCAGCTATCAAAGACTCGTCGAATTTTAGTTCTTTTTCCAAAAAAATGACTGATTCTATAAGCACATCGTCAATCATACCGTCTAAAACATTAAATTGATACAAGCTGGTTTTATCCCTACAATCCCAAAACTTTTCTACTAACGAATTAAATTCAGACTCCTCTTGATTGCGAGCTAAGTTTACGAATCTCTTATAGAAAGTATATATTAATCTTACTTGCTCTTGTTTGGTTTTATCTTCAAAAAATGTCGATACATAGAAAATTAGATTTTCTTTTTTGGTAAAGTTAGAAAAATAATCTTTTGGTGGAAAAATAATCTGTATAAAATCTAGCATGTATATAATTATTAAACCGCCAAATTATAAATTAGCATTAATTATTTGTAAAACTAAAAAAATCTTTACAAATCCTTTTCCTTATTCCAAAAAAAAGTAGTGTCCGTAAAAAAAGCAGTTATTATTGGTAGTGGGATTGGAGGGTTGTCCACTGGAATCCGCTTACAAGCAATGGGTTTAGAAACAGTTATCTTAGAAAAACTTGATAAACCTGGAGGTAGAGCCTACCAAAAAGAAGTTGAAGTCGAGAATGTTGGTAAATTCATTTTTGATATGGGACCAACTGTTCTTACTGTCCCACATTTTATTGAGGAGTTGTTTGCTTTGCAAAAAAATAGCAGACAATTTGATGAAGATTTCACTAAGGAATCTCTAGGGCAAGTCAAAAAGGCTGCTAATTTTGATAACCTCGGATCTCCTAATTTAAGACATTCTCCTACTTTTGCTGCTACCGAAGAAACCAACAAATATGTTAATATTGTACCTATTTTACCATACTACAGACTATACTTTAGCGACGGAACTTTTTTTGATTACGACGGAAATTACCAAAGCACTTACGAGCAAATTTTAAAGATTTCTGGACAAGAAGAAGCTCAAAATTATAAGAGGTTTTTAGAAGAGGCTAGTAAAGTTTTTAAACGTGGTTTTTTAGAATTGGGTTACAATTATTTTGGCACTCCTGGATCAATTTTGGCAGTTTTACCCGATTTTTTGAAGCTGAAAATTGTTCGTAGTTTGTTTGCTTACAGTAAAAGTTTTTTTAAGACCCAAAAAATGCAACAGGTTTTTAGTTTTGAAACTCTCTTGATTGGAGGCAACCCCTACACCGTTCCATCGATTTATGCAATTGTACATTTTGTAGAAAGGACTTGGGGTATTCATTATGCAATGGGCGGAACTGGCAGTTTGATTCAGGGCTTAGTGCGAAAATACCAGGAATTAGGTGGCGAGTTAATGCTAAATAGCGAGGTCAAAAGTATCGAAGTTTCCAATAAAATTGCAGCTGGAGTTCGTTTAGCAGAGAATCAATTAATTTCTGGAGATATTATTGTTTCCAACGCTGACTACGCTCATACTTACTTGGAACTAGCTAAAAATGCTCCGAGATTTTGGAATAATTCCTTTAAAATTAAGAAATTGACCCAATATTCAATGTCACTTTTTGTGCTTTACTTTGGTTTCAAAAGAGAATTAAAAGAAGATTTATCAACCTCTCTTCGTCATCATAATATTATTTTTAGCGATGACTACGGGCTAGAACTTAATCAGATATTTAAAACTAAAGAATTACAAAAAAGTTTTTCTCAATATTTGCACATTCCGACCATAACTGATCCATCCTTAGCCCCTAAAGGTTATCATACTGCCTACACTTTGGTTTGCGTGCCGAATAAAAAAGGTAAGCAAGGTTGGTCTGAACTTGAGGAAGAATTTGCCCAAAAAGTAATCCGTTTTTTGGATGAACAAAAATATATCCCAAACCTCCAAAAAAGACTAGTTCACAAAAGTTGGATCACCCCAGATTATTTTCAAAATTCTCTAAATTCTCACATTGGTAACGCTTTTGGGGTAATGCCGCTTTTCAGGCACTCAGCCTTTTTCCGCCCACACAATCGCTCCGAGGATATCAAAAATTTGTACCTAGTGGGAGCCAATACCCAACCCGGAGCAGGAACTCCGTCAGTGATGATGTCAGCTAAGATGACTAGCAAACTAATAGCCGAGGATTTGGGGATTTTGTAGTTTGAATATTGGTAGTAAATGTAAATATTTTATGAAGAATTATGATCTTTTAAAAAAAGAGTGGTTAACAGAAAAAGAGCTATTTTCTTTTCATTGTCCCTATTGTGATATTGGATTACTTTGTAATAATAAAAAGTTTTTGTATGATAATTTTGATGATTCAGAATTACACTATGGTGCAAATGTTTTAATGACGGGGGAATTTGATTTAGGTAAAGAAGAAATAAGACCTTGGGGTGAATTTGCAGAAGATTTTATTGATGTTCACTATATTTTTAGTTGTATTCTAAGTTGTAATAATCCAAATTGTCAGAAAAAAGTTTTATTGAGTGGAGACAAAGCTCATGATTACAAACACCATGAAGATATTTCCATCGACCAAGAAAAAGGAGAGCCTGATTATGATATTCAATCAATTTACAAAATCGAGTATTTCTCAAAATCTCCAAACATTTTTCTATTTCCAGAAAATTTAGAATCAAAAATTGAACAAACACTATTAGAATCTTTTAGACTGTTTTGGATAGATAAAAAATCATGCCTGAATCGTTTAAGACTGACAATTGAAATTTTACTAGAGAAACAAGGTTTTCCAAAAAACAATGAAAGAGAAACTTTAGGCTCAATAATTGAAAGATACTCAAAAGCAAAACCTCAGGTTGGAGATTTACTAAAAGCCATTAAGTGGGCTGGTAACGATGGAAGTCATTACAATACAAAAGTTGTTACTAAAGAAAATTTATTGAGTATTTATATGATTTTAGAAGAAGTTGTAAAAAAATTATATGACGATAGTGAGATGAAAATTAAAAATTTAGCTCACAATATAAACACCAACAAAGGATTGTAAAGATTCTTCGTAAAACTCAGTAATTAAAGTTTAACCCATAAATACCTCACCAAAATTATCCATAATCACATTTTGAACTGCCAAAATACTGGGTTTAATGTATTCTAACATTTCTTCTGAATTTAATTCGTGGTAATATTTATTATCTAATCTAGGAATTTTATACACCGAGGCGATGGGGAAATGTACATCTTTTTGGTAAATTTTGGTTGTTAGTAACGCCACCCTTCTAGCTTCAGCATAAAAATACTGTTTTCCATTATAAACACAAAAAACATCTTTAAAATAAGCTTCGGCTGTGCCACCAAATTTTTTGGCAATATCTGCATAGTATTTAGACATTTTTTCAAACCTTTCCTCGTCAGAGTCAGTTTCCAAAACTCCTGCAATTCTTTGTACATGTTTTCCTGGCTGCTGATTATCTTCCAAACCTTCAACATAAAACCCAGTATCTAGGCTAATACTTGGAACTTTAGCAATCTCAAAATAAGCGGTGGCTTTGATTTTGGCATTTTCTAATTCATTTTCACCATTTTCTTCAGGATCGATTTTGGGTAAATCTAAATCTTGTGGAGAAACCAATTTGCAATTTTCAAGCTTCACATTTTCCAAAAACCTCTTGATTTTGGCTGGATTGTGAGTGGCAAATAAAACCATTTTTTGAGAAGTCATTTTATTAAAAAAACTAAATTTAGATTATCTAGCAAGTCTAAATCAATATGCCATAAAATAGATAAATAAGAAGTTAGAGTATTTGATCTCTTACTAATTAACTTACAAACCTACATAGTCTGCAATAGGTCTTGACTATTAAAAAAAACAATTGCATACTTATCAGTAATGCCTATTTTTTACTGCAGAAAAAAGAAGCACACCAAACAACAAAAAAACAAATGTATGCAATTTCGTACAATCAAAACACTCTCCGTCTTAGCATGTTTAACAGCTATCTCAGGAATGAACCTTGTCTCCGTACATGCTCAAGACACAACAAACGCTAATTTAACAGTTAACGCTGGTGCTTTAACAATGTACGCTGGAGACACTACTGACAACAATGACTTGTGTGCTACTGGAGACACAGCTACTTATAACTACATTAAAGATGACGGTACTACTGCAAGTGTTACTTGTAGTATAGCTGAAAGATCTGTAAGTTTATCTAGTATTTCTGTTCTTTCTACCAGACAAAACACTACTACAACTGTAAATGATGTTTTGTGTGAAGATTTAACAGGTAGTATCAGTAACACTTATTCAGTTTCTGCTACTATCGGAAATCTAGTAAATCAAGGATCTGGAAACAGTATCAACTTGGGAGCTAATCCTGACGGTGCTACTGTAGAAACAGCTTCAGATTCTGACGCTCCAGTTTCAACTGATGCTGGTAAAATCTTTGCTACCTACACTCCAGGTGCTGCCGTACAAGCTATCGCTCCTGAAGCTGCTCGTACAACAGCTAGTGTTAATTTTACTGCTGGTGCTAAAGCTACTGTTGTTAGTACTTCTACTTCTATTGGAGTATATAGCACTTCTGCTGCAACTCTAGCTAGAAGATTTGACTCTGATGGTAATGCTTTGAAATATCGTATTCCTGCCTTTCCTAGTGCAAACAGCTACGTAGGAGGAGTTACTTACACTTGTACTGCAAGTTAATTTAAATTTAATCTAAAAAACTAAATTAATCTAAATTTGGGAGGCAGAAAATGAGCTTAAACAGAATCCTAGCAAACTTTGGACTAGAAACTTAATGTGTTCGTCTTCAGAGCAAGTTACAAGGTAATTCTGTTTAATAAATACTTCTGTCTCCTGTAAAAAAATTAATATATATTACTAATAAAATGCTTGTCGTTTAAATAAAATTAGTCGCTAAACATTTTGTTATAAAATAAAAAAATAAAAATATGTTCAACAAAAAATCTAACAAATCAATTCAAAAAAAGACCTTTTCTGCTCTTGCAATATCTTTACTAACCTTAGGCTTAGGTTTCACAAGTATCTTAAATGTACAAACTAATGCTCAAAATATTGGGGTAAAGCCTTATAATGAGGCAGGTCAAGATCGCGGGGTATTTCGTTATGGAGTTAAGCCAGGTGACAAAATCAATGATATTGCGCTTGTGGTTAATGGTTCGGACTTTGATGGAAAAGCTTCCATTTTAGCTAAAGACTCTATTGTAGACACTTCTGGATCAATTGCTTTTTTAGGTAACAACGAACAAAACAAGTCTGTTGGAAATTGGATTAAAATTTCTGAAGAAAAAGTTGACGTACCAGCTCAAAAAGGTAGAAAAGTTCCTTTTACAATCAATATTCCTGGTGATACAAAATCTGGAGAATATTCCGCTGGAATAATAGTAACTCCTGTAAGTAGCGACAGCACCAAATCTGGCGTAGCAGTTAGCTCACGATCTGCAATTACCGTTTATATTACAGTTCAAGGAGATCTTAAAGTTGATAACAAAATTTCTGATTTTAGTGCAATAAACCCCAAACAGGATAACTTTGCAGTTGAAGTTGATAAACGAGGCTTTATCACTCAAGAAAACATGGTGATTAAATTTAAAGGAGAAAATTTAGGAAATATTTATACAAAATTAAATGCAAAACTTTCGGTTGAATTACCTGGAGGCGAGAAAAAAGATGTTCCTTTTAAAAGAAATTTTAACTTAGGAAATACTGATAATTATTATTACATTAACACCAGTCTCCCATACAAAATTGGTACAACTAAAGTTAAAATGGATTACACTTCTGACCCATACAACTTTAAAGATGAGTTTAAATTTGATAAATCCACTAGTAGCGATGGAAGTAGTGAATATTCTTTCACACTAACCCAAGAAGATCTAAATTCTTTTAATTCAATTCAATCTCAACTCGCTGATAAGATTAAAAAAGATTACGCAGTTAACTCTAATTCTGATACTAAAAAAGATGAATTTGTAGTGAAACCAGCTGAAGAGCCAAAAAAGGTAGAGACCAAAAAAGAAGATAATAATGATAACAAAATTGTTATTTTTATGGGATCAATAATTATAGTTTTGCTTTTAATCTTACTTGGTTATCTTGCACTTAATCGTAAAAAAGATAAAAAAGAAGAGGAAGTTAAACCTGTAGAAAAAAAGGTTGCTGATACAAAAGAAAAGAAAATTGAAGTAAAGAAAGAAAAGAAAACCGATAGTGATATGATTCAAGATGATTATAAACCTGCTTCAACTAAATCTACAGTGAAAAAAGTAATTAAGAAAAAAAGTAAAAAGTAATTAAGAAAAATTACAATATACTTTGCCCTGCTTATTAGCAGGGTTTTTATTTAGTATTACCACTTTACTAATTCAGACTATTTTATTTAGCTTAAAAGGTGTCTGATTTATTCACCCAAGTCATAGAAAAACCTTTAGTTTCTGAACTTTTAGAAGGTGATAATTTTTTAAATAAAGAAAGCAAAGCAAAAGAATTAACCCCTCAAATTGATTGGATAGTTACTCAAAGAAAAATTCAATATTTAGATAGTTTAATACTTCTTAGAAATCATAAAAGTATTCAGGTTCGTCGTAAAACTGCTACTGCCTTGGGCCTTTTGGGTGATTCTCAGTTGGTTCAAAACCTAAAAGAATGGCAAGTTCATGAATCTGATAGACAAACTTGGCTGATTTTGGAATCTAGTATAGATAGGATTTTACGCAGAAAAGATGGAGTGGTGGAAACTATTACCACAAGGATTTATTCAGTTGCAGAGGCTATAAATCAAATCAAACGACAAATTAGTGAAAAAACCTACACGATCGAAGGGGAGATCAGCGAGCCAAAATTAAACCGACAAATGTACTATTTTGGGTTAAAAGATTCTAGTGAAATTCGTTTAGATTGCATGGCTTTTGTTGGGAGAATAGTAAAAATGGGATTTCCTTTAAACGAAGGTTTGACGGTAAGAATTGTAGGCAAATTTAAGCTTTCTAAAACATCTAGAATTTATGTAGATGTGGAGAATATTGAGCTAACTGGAGAAGGAGAATTGCTTAGAAATTTAAAAATGCTAGAGGAAAAACTTCAAAGAGAAGGCTTGTTCGATCAAACTAGAAAGCGACCGATTCCCAAAATCCCGGAGAATATTTTACTTTTAGCCAGCCCTAACAGTGCCGCCATTGATGATTTTGGAAAGGTTTTGAATCAAAGAATCGGAGGGAAAACAATTTATCTTTTACCCATCAAAACTCAGGGTGTGGGAGCTGAATATGAAATTTTAGAAAGTCTTCGAGCTACCAACGATATAATTGATAAATACAAAATAAATACTGTAGTTATAACTCGTGGTGGTGGTAGTAAAGATGACTTATTCGTTTTTAATTCGGAGAAAATTGTTCGAGCAATTAATGCTTTAAAAGCTCCCACAATTGTGGCAATCGGTCATGAAAGGGATATTACCTTATCTGAATTGGTAGCTGATTTACGAGCTTCTACGCCAAGCCAAGCAGCAGAGCTTATATCTTTAAGCAGAGATGAAATTTTAAACCAAACTAACTATATAAACCAGCGTCTCTGGTCTTTTTTTGGAGAAAAGCAAAAAGCCTACAATTCTACAGCAAATCAGCTTTGGTTTTTAAGCAGTCGTCCTGTGTACTTAAAAATCCAGCAATCCAAAAATAGCATACAAAGTATTAATCAATATCTAACTAATATTTTAACCGAAATTAAAACCCAAACTAGCTATATTATTAACAAGACTAAAAGCTTAATTCAGCAGAGAATTTGGGAAAATAAATTAACTTTAAAAAATTTCAGTTCAACTTCTGCTTTGGTTCAAAATAATTTGGTAGCAACTCATCTATTTGCTAAAAACTTACAACAAAAAATCAGCTTAGAAAGTTTGGCAATTATGGAAAAATATAAAACGGATTTTAATTTGGTGGTTATTAAAATTGATTCCTATAATCCCCAAAAAATTTTGGAAAAAGGATATGCATTAATTATTCAAAAGGGGAAAATTATCGATGTTTCAACCAAACTAGATCTTAAAAAAAGTTTCAAAATTAAGTTTTCTGATAAAGAAATTGAAGTGTTGGATTAGCTTTAATCATAGACTTTTTTGTTTGATTTCAAAATTAGAGTGTAAATTAAAAACACCAAATGAAAAGCAATTAAAATCATTAAGCTAAATGGTAATAAAAAGTTCGGCGAATCCTGAAAATTTTGCCCAAAGAAGTTTAAAAAATTAAGACTTTCAGGTTTTTTTACCAAGTATCCATAATTTGAACCTAATGCCAAATTCACTGGGTACATTATAAGAATATAAACTAACAAAAATCCAAAGGCGACCCAAAGGTCTTTATATTTTAATCTAAATTCGGTATCAAAAATAATCATAGCCACCCCTAAAAGCATTGGAGCGTGTGAAGCCCAGAAAAAAATATAACCAACATCGGGAAAATCTAAACTAATATCAGGATACAAAATCGAACCCAAGCCCCCACTAAATCCCCAAAAATATGCTAAGTCAAAAAATAATTTAGACTTTTCAAAAACTAAACCCAGAATCAACCAAATTAAAATAAAATTGGTTAAATGTAAGGGTAATTGTCCTTGCAAATTCCACCCTCCAACCACAAATAAATTATAGAACTGGTAAATCGGAAAGAAAGAAAAAAGGATTGCTGCCAAAATTCTACGAACTAAGACTCTGTTCTTTTTAGACCATCTTTGAGATTTGAAACCTAAAAATAACAAACTAAAGCTAAACAACAATCCAAGCCAATGGCTTAAACCAAAATGAGTAAATTGGGACATTAAATTTTTAATTAAAAAGCGTCTAAAACTGCAGTATTTAAAAATAGCTGTTAGTTTGGTAATTTACTAATTATGCTCTCAAGTTAATTTTGTAAAGTAGTAAATTTTTGAATAACTCTTGACAATTTCTATCAAAATAGATCCAAATTAGTTTGTAACATTTAAATTATTATGGATGCCGCATCATTAGCTCTATTTGGAGTCGCTATCAGTTCAGGTCTTGCAAGCATTGGTTCTTCTTTAGGATCAGGAGCAGCCGCAAGTTCAGCCACAGGTCTATTAGCCAAAGAGCCAGAAAAATTTCCACAAGCTTTGGTTTTAACAGCTTTACCATCTTCCCAAGCCTTATATGGTCTTTTGTATGGAATTATCATTCTTTTGCAAACAGGACTTTTGAACGGAAAATTAAAAGCTGGGGTAACTGAAGAAATCGGAATGCAATTTCTAGCTTCTGCTCTTCCAGTTGGAATTGCTTGTTTGATCTCAGGTTGGTTTCAGGGAATGGTAGCTGGAGCTGGTATGAGAATTATCGCTGAAAAGCCTCAAAATCTTAACCAAGCCATCGTATTAGCAGCTTTATTAGAAAGTTTTGCTATTTTCGGTTTGATTATTTCTATCCTAATCGCCTTTGTTGGTATTAAAATAAGTTAATTACTATGATAGCAACATATCAAGGCAGTAAGAAAAAAGCTAGAGCTAAGGGTTTTAGAAGAAGAAATAGAACTAAATTAGGAAGAGATATCTTAAGAAGAAGAAGAGCTAAAGGTAGATGGAATCTTACTCCTAAATTAACTCGGTTTAAGTAGTTTCAAAATTATCAATCAATAAGTAAAGTGGCTCTTTCTAGAAAACTTAGACTTATTAAAGATTTGGAAATTCAAAAGATTTTAAAATTTGGAAAAAAACATGACTCTAACAATTTTAGAATTAGAGCTATTTCCAATCCAAATATTTCTGCTAAATTTTTAGCTATAGTCCCAAAGAAAATTCAAAAAAAAGCCACCAATCGAAACATTATTAGAAGAAAAATCTTAGCCTTTATAGAAAAAAAAGAAAATTTTGCAAGCTATATAACAAAAACAAATTCAAATTTAATAGTAATTGTTAAAAATAAAGACCTACTTAAAATGCCTTATCTAGAACTTAAAATATCATTAGAAAGGGATTTAAACGATTTTTACAAAAAAACACTTCACAAAAACGAAAAAACTGTTTCTAATAAAATTACCTAATTTTTTGGCGTGGTAGCTCAGTGGTAGAGCAGTGGCCTGAAGAGCCTCGTGTCGTCAGTCCGATTCTGACCCTCGCCACCAACAAATTTGATTTCAGTTAAAAACAAAAATTCTAATTGCACTTACAAATCAAGCTAGAATCTAATAAAAACAAAAATTTGATATTTTAGATATTCGAGACTCAAAAGAACCCTAATACAATAATTATACACATATGGTTACACAAACTAATGGCGGAAGGAGTAATTCTTCCAGACCAAGAAATGGCGGTCGCAGACTACCATCAGCAAATGCTTTAAACAAAACTAACGCTAGAGCCTCAGATAGAGCTCAATTCGCAGTTAGGCGAAATATTGATCGAGAAAATGGAGGTGCTCCAAAAACTGGTCAAATGAGTCACGGACAAAAAATTCGTCAACAAATCAGCCAAATGGCAGGAGGTAATCTTGCTAACACTTCTCTAAATTCTTCTCTTTTTGAAGGTCCTAGAATAAAAACTGAAGCTTCTTCTGTATATCCAGATGGTCCAGTTGTTAGAATAATCCCACTTGGAGGCACAAGCGAAGTTGGTATGAACATGACGGTTTTGGAATGTGGCGATGACATCGTTATCATCGATACCGGATTAGGTTTTGGAGGGGGAGAAAAGTTTCCTGGAGTTGATTATATTATTCCTGATACTGAGTACTTGGAGATGAATCGCCACAAAATCCGTGGTTTGATCTATACCCATGGTCACCTTGATCACATTGGAGCTGCTCCATATATTTTACCAAAACTAGGTTCAATTCCAATTTTCGGAATGCCTTTGACCTTGGCCTTGCTTCGTAACAGACTGCAAGAATTTGAGTTGGATGTAAAGTTTTTAGCTAAAATCATTGACCTTGAAAAACCTCTAAAATTAGGAGCTTTCACTTTTGATTTCTTTAGATTAAATCACTCAATTCCTGATGTAGTTGGACTTGGTATTGATACTCCTATGGGTAGAATAGTTTATTGTACCGACTGGAAATTTGATAACACACCTTTTGACGGTCAACTTTCTGATTATGCTAAATTATCCAAACTTGGAGAAGCTGGAGTAAGGCTTTTGATTACCGATTCGCTTGGAGTTTTAAAGCCCGGTTATTCTATTTCAGAAAGAGATATCTCTAAAACCGTTCAAAAGATTTTTGATAATGCCATTGGTCGTATTATTTTTACTACTTTTTCAACTTCCGTAGCTCGTCTTCAGCATGTTGTGGATGCTTGTGAAAAACACGGACGAAAATTAGCGGTAACTGGCAGATCAATGGTAAATAACTTCCGAACTGCTTTTGAGCTTGGATATATTCGAGTACCAAATGATTTGATTGTTGATTTTCAGGATGTACATAAATTTGAAGATAATAAAATCTGTGTACTTTCAACCGGTTCTCAAGGTGAAGATGCTGCTGTTTTATCAAGGCTTGCTCGTGACGAACACCCAAATCTAAAACTTCAAGGCGGAGACACTGTTATTTTTTCTAGCAGCCAAATCCCTGGAAACGAAGAATCAGTACAAGATTTGGTATCTAAACTTAGCCGAAAAGGAGTAGATGTTTTCTTACCAAAAGAATTTAATTTACATGTTTCTGGACACGCTTGCCACGAAGATTTGAAGATGATCATGGCTCTAACCAGACCAGACTACCTTCAACCAATTCACGGAGATCACTACATGATCAAAAGCCTTGGAAAACTTGGAGCTTCCATGGGAATTCCAGCTGAACATAATTTGATTGGAGAAAATGGACGAATTGTGGAGCTACGAACTCAAAGTGTGGTTGTTACTGATGATGTTGTTACCGAAAATTACTTGCTAGTTGATGGCATGAGCGTTGGAACAGTCTCAGAATTGGTTTTGAAAGAAAGAAGACAAATGGCAACTCAAGGAAGTATTATTTTGGTATTGCTACTTAACAAGAAAAAAGAGCTTTTAGCTGGTCCTGAAATTATCAGTAGAGGTTTTGTGTATATGAAGAGTAGCAACGAATTGTTTGATAAATTAAAACTTAAAGTTCGAGAGGAATACAGCATGATGGATCTTGATCGCAACGCTCCAGGATTCTTCTCTGAGCTACGAAATCAACTTCGAAAGGTAGTTAGTAACTATGTTTATAGCATCACTGAAAAAGATCCGATGATCATTCCGGTCGTTGTACAGATGTAGGGAAATCGCTCTACTTTTTATTAGAATTAAGTAATAATGGCTACGGTTATTGATATAGATTCTTTTAAAGAAAAAATAGAAGGATACAACCCAGCAAATGCTAGTGAGTTTCATGAAATCTCTTCAAAAATGGCTGACCAAGCTTATAGATTAGCAGTTAAGTCAAAAAAGTATAAAAATGTGATTTTTCTTTGTGGTGGATCTGCAACTGGAAAAACTGAATTTATCAAAAGTTACTTAAATGAGTATGACGATGAGACTTTAATATTTGATTCAACTCTATCAGGTTTAGATGGGCTGAAATCAAAGCTTAGTAAAGTCAAAAATAAATACAAAGTAACGGTAATTTTTATTCAACCAGACAACTTGCTCATATCTTTTTTGGTCTTCAATAACAGAGAAAGAAAATTTCACCACAAGCACTTTGTCAGAACTCACAGTGGCTCTAGAGCAATGTTTTTGTATGTTTTAGAAAATTATGATATGATCGATTGTAGGTATTTCTTTAGCACTTTTGACGATGAACCTAAAATGATTTTCAAAGAAACTAAAGCAAATAGAGCAGCAATTATAAATCTTATCAGAAAAGAACAAATTCCTGAATTAGTAATCGAAGCTTTAATCTCACCTTATATTAAAAAAAGATAAAATATGAAACTAGTAAAATTACAAATCGATAACAATAATCCAGCAATTATAGCCTACCAAGAGGCTTTTAAGAGAGGTTATGCAAATTTATCTGAAGAACAGAAAGCCCATTTTGATAAACATGCCAAAGAGGGTGATGTTCAAAGTGAAGAGCTTAGGAAGCTTTTGAAAAAGAAAAAATTCGGTTCTGGGATTAAGAAAAATTCGGCTAAGATTTTTAAGGAATAGTTTGTAGTTTCAGGTAGCTATTTTAATCCCCTTGATTGGGGTTTTTTGTTGGGGAAATTAACCTCTGAGAGTTTTTAAAAGGGAAACCTTACCTTCTGGTTTGTCGTCAAAATCTTGCATAATTTCTTTTATTGAAACGCCAAGAGCGTTTGATATTTTAAACAATGTTGTGATAGTGATATTTTTCTCAGCTCTTTCAATCATACCAATATAAGTTCGGTGCAGATTAGAAATAAAAGCTAATTCTTCTTGAGTTAGACCCGACTTTTCTCGCAATTCTCTTATCTTTAGCCCAAGTTTAATAAGTAAATCTTTTTCGGTGAGCATAACACTTTAAGTAGAGCAAACTTGACAGATTATTATCTACATACTTATATAAACAGACTATAAATAGCTTTTATGTCTTCCTCAGAAAATAAACCTCAAAAACAGACTTATTGGTTTTACAAATGGCCACTTTGGCTGAGAATAGTTTTGTGTATATTTTTATCTCCAATATTTATTCCGATTGTTATTTGGCCTATAATTAAAATACCACTGTGGATAAAGATAATCCTGCTGACTTTTTATATAGTGATAGTATCTTTTTATCTGATGTTTTCTAGCTTTTCGAATCTACCAAAAAGTAATAATAAGCGAGAAGAGATACCTATGGAAGTTTCGGGAATAGTGGAAAATGAGATTAAAAAAGATGATAAAGTTTCTTTAAAAATAAAGACAAGTCCGACTTTAGTCGATAAAATTACTATTAACGACGAGGAAATTAAACAAGGGTTTTTCAGTAATGAGTATAAGTTTGAAAAGGTTTTCCCCGAAGGTGACAACAAAATCAGAATATTTGCCAAAAAAGATAGTAAAGTTACCGAAAAAGAGATTAATTTTAAGGTTGATCTAAGTGAGAGGAAAGCAGCTGAAGAAGCTAAAAAATTAGAACAAGCTAAAAAAGACGAAGAGCAAAGAATTCAGAAGCAGAATCAAATACCGTACGAAATAATAAAAGAAGTAAAAATGCAAAAAAATATTAAAACTTTTTATGTCCTTGTTAAACCTTTAGAGCTTAATCAATCTTTTAAGGATAATATCAAAAATATCATTACTGGTCTTGCTAGGGAAAAAGGTGTGAATAATAATTTTGAAATATTTGACAACGCCGAAGCCTTAGAGATAGCTTTTGCTCGCGATGGAACTGTTGACGAAAATGAATCCTGTGCAACTTTGCTAGATAAAAAAACAATAAATGGGGTTTTGGTAAGTTGTTCGCCTTCAGAAAGTCAAAAAAATATTTTGGCTAGACACAGTTTAGCAAGCTTTTCTAATGTACAGAATGTAAAAGAACTAAATTTAGATTTTTTCGTATATAAGGATCAAATTGACCAACCTCTTGCTGAGATTCAAGGATATACTGGAGTTGAGACGTATATTCCAAAAGTTTAATTTTTAATTAGCTCACATTCAATGACAATCTCTCTATGCTCTATTTTCTAGCTATTTTTTGCCCACCTTTGGCTGTTTTAATTAAAGGTAAGCCATTTTCAGCTATACTAAACTTTATACTTTGTTTCTTTTTATGGTTTCCTGGTGTAATCCATGCTTTTATGGTTATAAGTAGTTCTGACGCACAAGACAGAGCCGACGAACACCTAAGACAAATGAAAAGACAGCATGCACAAACTATGGAAACACTAAAAATGCAACAAGAAATTGAGCAAGCTAAGTTGAATCAACCAAACTAGTTTTAGAACACCCAAAATTTGACCAAAGAGGGTTTAAAATTCAGTAAATTTGCTTACTAGTAATTGTTGTGATATTTTTATGACTGTGAACTTTAAATTTGAAAATTTGCCAATCAATATCTACAAAGAAGGTGAAATGTATGTCGTGGTCTGCCATTTGCTGGATATATCTGGATATGGAAATACAATTGACCATGCAAAAGAGAGCTTTGGAATTATTTTTGAAGAGACAATGAATTATTTGATTGAAAACAATCTTTTAATGAAAGACCTCGAAGAACATGGATTTAGATTTGAGGATCATAGTATTTACCCTCCAACCGATTATAGTCTTATTGGTCAAGAAAACATGAACATGGAATTAATGGTCTAATGCCTAATCAAGTTGAAACCAAAAAATTTATTAAGTTTTTAGAATCGCTTGGGTTGCGATGTATACGGGTACGAAGTAGCCACCAAGTTTTTGCTAAAGATGGACTTAGCAGACCTTGTATTGTGGATAGTCAGTTTAAAAACATTCCTATAAATCACATTAAAACGAAATTAAAGACCTTGAATATTAGTTACAAGGATTTTTTGGAGAAGATTAAAAATTTCTAATTCCTTTTATATAAAATGAAAGTTAGAATTTGACCAAAAAAGCTTTAAAATTCTAGTTAAAGTAACTTTTCAATTAGAGAAAAGTGTGAAAAAATTGCTTTGAAGATATGGAAAACAACAAAACTCTTAAATTAGCTCAGATAATACTCTCCAAGGTTGGTGTGTGTGATTATTGGAAACTACTAAAATTGATGTATTTTATAGATTTTGAGAGTTATTATGTTACTGAAAAACCAGTTAGCGAAAATATTTATTATCATCTGCCTTACGGTCCAGTTCCTAATCAGTATAAATCTGATATAATTCAAAAGGGTATTGATTTGGGTCTTTGGGAAAAAACTGGAAATCATAGTCTAATTCTTAAAAATACCGAGATGTTGGAAGGCATAAAACTAAACAAATTAGACGAGACTTTTGTAGAGTTGATCCTCGAAAAATATGGTAGTTTAAGCGGAAAAGAGCTAGTTTCGTTGTCTCACGATGACCCACCTTGGTATTTAACAGACGAAAATGAGAAAATAGATTTTGAGCTGGTTAAGTGGCGAGATAGTGAAATTACCGACTCTGAAGATATAACTGAGAAAGTGATGAATGCCTAAAATAACTACCGATTGTAAAAAGATTTTGAAGAAGCTTGAAAAAACTAAGCCTAGAATTACCAAGCAAATTAGCAAAAAGCTTAAAGAGTTTCATTATAACGGAGTGGGTAAAAATGGAAGCCTTGGTGCGATTGGAGATTGTAAAGCTCATAAATTATATTTAACAACGCCTTTTGGAGATTTTAGATTGATTGTAATAAACAATGCTTTGGTTGATATTTTACTAATAGAAGTGTATGCAAAAAATACCAAAAAAGACTTAACTCAAGAAGAATATAAACAAATAAAACCTGTACTTTTAGCCTGTCAATCCAAAGAATTTTGGCAAAATTTAGAAGATTTAGAATAGCTAGGCTTGCAAGCCTTATCAAAGCATTGCAATTTATACTTAATTCTGATTAAAAACGAGAATGCGACTTTTACTAAAAATATTACCGGTTTTTTACGCTTTATTTGTAGCCGTAATAAGTTATCTTTGCCTTACCAGCTTGTTTGCCTCGGTTAGATTTTATGTTTTGTTTGGATTTTTGGGGTTGAATTTGTTTTTGGTTGGGGTATTTTTGTATCTAAATCGAGATAGGTTGAAATTTATTTTTAAACAACAAAAATTTGTGGCGACAACCCTGAGTGTTACGACTTTGATTATACTTTTTAGTCTTTTGGTATTTCCCTACAATCGATTTAGGTTTTATGGATCAGAGCTTTCGACTAACAAAAACTTGATTGTGGGATTTAGAAATGAGTCTGACATAGTGGACTTGGTAAAAGCTAACAAAATTGCGGGGGTTTATCTAACCGCAAGAAATGTGCAAAACAAGTCTAAAGCTGAGATCAAGGATTTTATAGATAATTTGCAAGATATTCAAGCCAAAAATTCCGACACAAAATTGCTTATTTTAGCTGATAATGAAGGTGGAACAGTTTCTCATCTATCCCCACCACTGACTCAAACCAAGTCTCTAGCTTCCGTTTTGCAAGCTAATAATTTGGATGAGCAAGCCCTCTTAGAGATTAAAGAAACTGCTCAAACTCAAGGCAAAGAGTTGCAAGAAATTGGAGTAAATGTGAATTTGTCACCAGTTGCGGACCTTAAAAGCGAACTTGGAGCAGGAGGATTTTCCCAAATAAATTCACGCAGTATTTCTGATGATCCCAAAATTGTGCATGAAGTTGTGAATATTTATTGTGAGGAACTCTCCAAATTTGGTGTAAGTTGCACCTTAAAACATTTTCCCGGAATTGGCAGTGTGCAAGAGGATACTCACTTTTTCTTAGGGACAAAAAATAACCCAAAATCTGAAATTGATAACGAAAGTCAGGCTTTTAAGTCGGTTAACACACCTCATCTGGTGATGGTCAGTCACACTCGAGTAGAAAATATCGACCCCGATTTGCCGATGTCAATTTCTCCAAAAGGAATTGCCTATCTAAAAGAAATCAATCCAGATGCCAAAATTATAACCGATGATTTTTCGATGTTTCCGATCAGCCAAAAATATGGAATTCGAAAAGGCTACCAAATGGCAATTTCAGCTGGGGTGGATTATGTTTTGGTTAGCTACGATACTGAATTAGGCTATAGTATTTTTTAGACCAACAACTCGTACAACAAATCTGTAGTTTGGATTTGTTTGAAGGTGATTCCGGATTCACTAAATCTTTCCAAAAGTGGTTGGAGGTTATTTTTGTCTGAAAGTTCTACTCCCACAAAAGCCGGACCTTTTTCTTTGTTGGTTTTTTTGACGTATTCAAAGCGAGTTATGTCATCTTCTGAACCTAAAACATCATCCAAAAAGTGACGAAGTTGACCTGGTTTTTGGCTAAATTCAATCAAAAAATAGTGCTTCAAACCTCTCCAAACCAAACTTCTTTCGATTACTTCGGGGTAGCGGCTGATGTCATTGTTGCCTCCGCAGATTATACAAACAACTTTTTTACCGATTATTTGATCCTTGATTTTTTCTAGAGCTGAAACTGCCAAAGCTCCTGCTGGCTCGGTGATGATTCCTTCGTTTTGATAAAGATCAATCATGTCGGTTGCAACTTGCCCTTCCTCAACCACGCAAATCTCATTAACAACTTCTTTAGCTACTCCAAAAACAAAGTCTTCGGTTTTTTTTACTGCAACTCCGTCGCAAAAAGTATCTACATCTTTGAGCTCCACAATCTCATTTTTTTTAAAGGATTCGTACATCGAAGCCGCTCCTGTTGGCTCTACTCCAATTATTTTGGTATCAGGTTTGGTTTGTTTAAAAAAACTTCCCACCCCTGAGATTAAACCACCTCCACCAATAGCCACAACCATGATATCAGGTTTTAATTCTTGACTGATTTCAAGGGCGATTGTGCCTTGTCCTGCTATTGTTCTGGGGTCGTTATAGGGGTGAACATAAACCATTTTATTCTCCTCACAATAGGCTTTGGCTGCTTTGCTAGCCTCGTCGTAGGTGTTGCCAACAAGTTTGATTTCGACCCTACCTTCACCAAAAACTTTTACCTTATTTATCTTCTGATTTGGGGTAACAATCGGCATGAAGATTACTCCATTTACTCCCAAATTTGAGCAACTAAAAGCCACTCCCTGAGCGTGATTACCGGCACTAGCACAGACTACTCCCCTACTTTTTTCTTCATCTGAAAGGCTGCTGATCAAATTATAGGCCCCCCGAATTTTAAATGATCTTACAGCTTGTAAATCCTCTCGTTTAAAATAAATTTCAGCGTTATATTTTTCACTAAGTCGGTCATTTTTTTGAAGTGGAGTGTTTTTGGCAACTCCCCGAAGCCTTTCGGTGGCTTGGTAGATTTCTTGGAGCGAAACAGGCATAAATAGTATATAAATATAAATTTAGCTGGTAAATGTCAATTTGCTTCAAGCAAAACCTTTGCGAAGCAGTTCGTATTTAGAATAGAAAAATTGGACACAAGTCAATCAAGCTACTTTTTGGAATAAAAAGCAATTTATACCTAGACAAGCCACCGCTGACAAAAAGCAATAATAGCAGCTACCAAGAAAATTCCAAATCCATGGTAGTTTAAGTTAGGCTTTTTCCAACTAAAAACCTCTTCCTCAAAAAGAAAACCAAAAACAACAATCCATTTACTATAAAGATTGGCTGGGCTAAAAATTCATATCTACTGCTTTCAACTGGTGGAACATCGTATTTTGTCCAAAGATAATAAAGTAAGCTGATGGAAATTATATTACAAACCAAGGCTAACCCACAGCTGAAATGAATCTTTTTTAGACTAAAAGGTAATATACCAATCAAAAAGAGGCTAATTACTGGCAGTAAAACTGTTCCCAACAAGATGACTTGAGAATAAAGGTTTTTAAAAAATACTGAAAAAACCAAATTAAGAATATTTAGAGCAATTAGAAAATATGATATTTTAGGCATAGTTCTAGTTGTATTTATCCCGAAAATTAGGAAAAATAAATCACTTTTGTAAAATATTCTTGTGATTTAATATAAATATTATTTGAAAAACAAAGCTTAATAAAATTGCAAAAATAGGCATCAATGTTAAGATGTCGTAATTAAACTCAAAAAATAAAAAATAAACCTTAGCGAATTTTTCGTATCTGATATTTTCTTCTATCAAAATTACTAGAAAAAATAGAAAATAAACACTTATTATTTGAATAATTAAGGGATATAGTAAAAAGTATAGAAGTTTAATTTTTGACATATGATTTAATTGCATGGTGATAGTGTATTACGGACAAAACTCCAATATCCTTTACCATATTTTGATTGTTGGTAATTGTTGTTTTTTGAACTTTTTGAGTATAAAATAAGCATTTAAACTAATCAAAACTCCAAATGTAAAAGAAAGTGAAGGGCCTATTCTATACCAAATAGAAACATTTTTAAAGCTACTAAAATCTACAGCGTCAAAAGCTAAACTCATCCAATAATAAGCTATAAAGAAAAAAACTAACGATACAAAATTTGCAAATATTAAAACAAAGTTACGATTTTTACTAAAAATACTTAATAGCAAAACTATAAAAGATATTAAGACAAAAATAGATCCAAGGCCTGAAAGAAAAAGCAATAGACCTATAGGTGAAAGGCTATCTCCATCTAAAGGCATATTGAGTAAAAAAAGGAATATATTTAACACTATTAACCTTAACCAAAAAAAATTCATACTTTTTTACAAATTTAATTACAAAGTGATCGTACAAACCCAAAGTTTCCTTTATCAGCTTTTGCCGGTTCTATGTTCCACACCCAACCTAATTTAAAAGGTCCAGCCCAATTAGCGTGGCAAATAATCATAAATTATTTTTATAGGTTCGCAGTCTAGCCAGCAACCCAGCAAATAATATAAAATAAGAAATCGCAAGAAGAATGTTGACTTGGTTGTTTGCAAAAAACTCGGCTCTTTCTATTATTCTATCGTCTTCTATTGCCAGCTTGAAAGTAATCAATTGAGCTAAGAAGCCTAATACAAAGGTAAATATCAAAACTTTATCTCTATTTCTTAAAATAAGAATTATATATATTGTAAAAATTATCAGAGAAAGTAATGGTAGTAAAAAATGCATAAATTTAGTAAGGTTTTATCTAAAAATTAGCTTAATTATTCGCATTCATTGATTTCGTAATCGTTATTAGATTTAAATGTAAAGTTGCAAAACTTATTTTCACTAGATTTATCGAAATTATAATTATTACTGATCATGATGCTGTGATTTCTGTAGCATTCTTGTAAATTTACCAGCTCTTCAAAGCTCAATCTATCATTTTTAGATAAATAATTTATATTTGTGTTAGAATCATTGACTTTAGCAAGGGATTTAATTCCTAATTTTGCCTCATTAAATGTTATATTATTTGTTTTTAAATTTGAATTTTCTACAGTATCAGTAAAAACAAAAGTATTTCCTTCGGTGTCTTTTAGCTTGATAAGGTTATTCTTTGAACAGTTGATAACTTCAGTCTTTATTTTGTTCCAATCTTTGGTTAAATAAAATCCTATAATTAACCTTGCCGAAAGAAAAACAAAAATTACACCTAAACTGATTATTAGTATTTTTTTTGTTAATTTCATAATAGCTTCCTTAATTGCATTTTGAATTATAAAACCCCCAGTATCCTTTATCAGTTCTCCACGGTTCGAGATTATACTCTAAACTTCCATCCCATGGATTTTTTCTATCCCACAAATAGGCAAAAGCTTTCCAGTCTGTATGACAAACATATTGATTATACATAGACCAACAAGTATTAGTACCATATGCTTGAGGGTAAGGCCAAGCAGAATGATATGCAGTTTTATTATAGATTTCTTGCCAAGAACCCCAAGGAGTTGGACCTGACATATTGATCCCGCACCAAGTTGGCTTAATCGTGAGCGACCAAGATCCTGCATTATAAAAAGTTCTCCAATTCCAGCCTACATAAGATGCTACTTGCCCACACCACAACGGATCAGCCACAACCGGAAATACCGCACCTTTTAGATCAATATTTTGTCTTAGAATATTACTTTTTTCAATAGTGTACCAAGTTTTTAGGTCTTTACCGTTATTATCTTTTGCCCAAGGTTTGGCGATTGTGGTTTTTACACTTCTATTCGATTTGATTTGGTCGATGGTTTTTTGATCTAAGTCTTTGGGTAGGTCTTTGATTGAAAAGTCGAGCGGTTTTGGATTTTTGGTAGTAATTATTGCACCTCCATTTTCAGTTAATTCTAGCTTATCACCAGTACCAAGCTCCACAGGAAAATCATAAAAACTAGGAGCTGAGCTGTCTTTTATGTTTATAACTTGTCTTATACCTCCGTCAATTGATTCTACTACTACATCTATTTT
>JBIKIW010000025.1:0-23945 GCA_044361365.1 Limisphaerales bacterium
GTAGCATCTATATCAATGCAAAAACATCGAATTATCTTTTTTAATTGATAATTGCTTAATTTACACCATTTAATCATATTTCTAGGTTGAAACATTTAATTGTTCTAGCCTAGAGCCATAATTATTTAAACTAGGTTGTTTAATCTTGAATAGGGAAAGATAATTATAACACAAGCAGGAACATTCTTCATATGCATTGATAGAGTTTACTCTGGTATTATTTATCTTTGATTGCGAATTATCATCGCCTGTAGTTTTATACAAATAGTTTGTTTTTGTATTTAAATTCAATAAAAAGGTGTTTTGCATAAAATGTCATTTTAAAGCTATCTCCGTCGCCTCATACAAACCCCGCACCAACTCATCAATTTCCTCGTCGATCTTATCAATATTTCATTTTTAACTAACACGGCACTTTTATCGGACTCAAATTTGTAATCGTCAGGTTTATTACTAATTGCAAATTTATGACTGTGTTTTGAAACCAATTCTTTTATAAGGCGTTTGCTGATTAGCGGAATAATTGAATTGGGTTTTGGAAAGAGAAGTTAGAGGTAAAATTTACAGTCTTAATTAGACTTCACAAAATTCTACTTGCAAACCAAGTTGCTGAAGAGTTTCCCAAAATTCAGGAAAGCTTTTGGCGGTCACTTCAGGGTTTTGAATAATCATGTTTTCTAGTCTAAATCCCGCTAAAGCAAAGCTCATAGCAATGCGATGATCGTGATAAGTAGAAATTGTAGCAGGCTGTGGATTTCCTCCAAAAATAACCAAACTTTTCCCGTCACTTTCGGTTTTAATTTGCATTTTAGCCAGTTCGTTTTGAATAGCTTGCAGGCGATTAGATTCTTTGTATTGCAAAATTTCAATTCCTGAGATTTCACTTTTTCCATCGCAAAAAGCAGCTAAAATAGACATCGCTGGAGGTTGGTCAATTGCTCTTTCCATATCTAATTTAAATGGTTTTAGGTGATTTCCTGAAATTAATAAATCGTCTTTTTCAAAAACAACCGAATTACCCATATTTTGCAAAGCTTCAAAAACCAATTTATCTCCCTGCAAACTATCAGATTTCAAACCTTTTAGTTGTAAATTTGAACCCGTTAAAACTGCCAAAACCCCGAAATAGCTGGCAGTGGAGTAATCCCCCTCGATTATATAACTAGTGGCTCGATAAGGCTGATTCTCTTCAACTAAATAGCTTTTATAATTGTCATTTACTACCTTTACTCCAAAACCCTTCATCGCCTCAATTGTCATATCAATATAAGATTTGGAAACCTGCTCGCCCTCTACAATTAGCTCGATTTGCCCAATTAAAGGTGCAATCATCATAATTCCAGCAAAAAATTGGGAGCTGATATTTCCAGGCATCTTAACCGTTCCTGAATTTAACTTGCTGCTAGTAATTTTGACTGGTAATTTCCCCTCTTCCCCCAAATACTCAATCTCGGCTCCAAGGCTACGAAGTCCATCAACAAGTGGACCCATGGGTCTTTTCAGAAATGGCTTTGCGGCTGTAAGAATTTTTTCTCCTGGGACTAAGCAAAGAAGTGGTAAAAGTGATCTAGCTGATCTTCCTGAGAGGTTTATATCTACCAAAAAGTCGATTTCCCCAAATTCCGTAACTATTTTCTCTTTAGGAGATTGAATATCTCCAATCCAATTTTTAATCAACAAGTTATCCCCAAGTTGTTCAATTAAAATTCCCAAATTCTGTAAACTTTTTTTGAGAGCGGTGACATCTTCACTATTTAAACAATTTTCTAGTTGAACAGTTCCTTGGCACAAAGAAGCCAAGATTAAACCTCGGGTAGTGTAACTAAGACAACCTGGAATATTCACAGTTTGATTTATTTTTTGGTGATTCGGAGTTAGTTTAGCAATTTGCATAGGTAGATAATTAATAAATAAAAACTAATAGCGAATAATTAAAGTTGATTTAAAAACAAGATTTGATTGAGTAAGTTAATATAAATTTAATTTTCCTTTATTTCTAAGACTTTCTATTGAGATAGGATTTAAAGCTAAAACGGAAATATAATTCTAATTCGAACTACTGATAAAATCTCGAATACTCTTTCTAGTAGTTCACTTACTCCCAAATTTTGTCCAGATCTATGTTTTTGGTTGTAAGCCAAATTTGTTGCAACTCCGGCTCTAGCGAAAAAGAATGTAAGTGGCTGTTTAGATAAACGCTAATATTTTGTTGTAAATTTTCTGGTTGTAAGGTTTGGGTTTGCAAAATTAAATCAAAAATAGGAAGATTGTTTCGGAGGTATTCTTCAAAGGTTTTTTCAGCATCAAGGCTAGGGATAATTTTAGATAAAAGAATGTAAAAACTAGTTAATAATTTATTCGCTAAAAGTTCTTTTTCGGTTTCTAAAGTATCTTTTTTCTGGAGGTAGAAAGCGGTTAGATTTTGAAAAGCTACCAAGACGGCATTTTGAACTTGGTCGTTATTTTTTACTTCTAATTTTTGCTCTTTATGTTCCATTAAAATTGGTTTTTGCCTGCCTATTTTTTGTAATTCTCCATTCAAGGCAAATCTACTTTTTTTGCTTAAAATAGAGATTTTTTCTAAGAAATGCTCCTGAGTTAAACGGTCATTTACAGCCAAAAGTTCTAGTAAATTAGCAATAGCCTCTTTTTGAATTTCAAGGCTTCCACTTCTGAGATTATTTTCTAGTTTTTGCAAAATAAATTCCAAATAGCTGATAGATTTTAGTTCAGTTTTTGGGTTCATTTGGTTAGCTTGCAAATCAATTAAATATTCATCCAAGTCTTTAAATTTTTCGGGTATCAAAACTTGATAAACTTCCAAACCAATCTTAGTTGCTTCCAAATAAAATTTTCGCGAAGAAACCTTCCCAGCTTCGTCATTATCAAAGGCTAGTTTAATTTTAGCTTGAAGTGGTTTGAGTAGCTGCAATTGATTTTCGGTAAAGGATGTTCCTTGAGAAGCTAAGACATTTTTTAGCCCCGTTTTGTAGGCTGCAATAACGTCCATATTCCCTTCTACCACAATCACTTCTTTAAGTTTGCGAATTTCTTTTTGATTGAGATGATAACCGTACCAAAGGCTGGATTTATTAAACCAATCAGTTTGAGGTGAGTTTAGGTATTTTGGCCTATCTCCTCTATCATCAGGCAAAACTCTGGCGGTGTAGCCAACTACTTTTCCGAATCTATCCCAAACTGGAATGACTAAACGGTGGCTAAATTTATCCTTAAAACCCGAGTCAATTTTTTTGAATAAACCAACTTCTGCTAGTAATTCCAAGCCCAAACTATGCTTGGTGGCTAGCTGCACTAAAAAATTCCCGCTTGGGGCGTATCCAAGCAAAAAAGTGTCGATAATATCTTCAGTGAGATGCCTTTCTAAGCAATATTTGGTTACTGGATGGTTTCGATCAGACAGGATTTTTTTGAGTAATTTATGGTAAATTCCTGCTGTCCAGTCCAGATATTTGTAGCCAAGTTCAAAACTGCTGATTTCTTCAGTTTGGGTTTGGGCTTCGCTAGAATTTTGAGGGTTGTTAGATTTTGGTTTAAAGTTACTTTGTAAAAGGACTCCAGCTTTTTTAGCTAATTTTTCTAAGGCTTCTTTTTTGGAAATATTTTCGTAATCAATCACGAATTTAAACACATCCCCGCCAGCTCCACAACCAAAGCAATGCCAAAAACCTTTTTCGGGAGAAATTACCAAACTAGGATTTTTATCTTTGTGAAAAGGGCAAACAACTTTGTAAGTCGCTCCAAATTGTCTGACCGGCAAATAATCCCCTATTACATCAACAATATTTAGCTTTAATCGAATTTCTTCCCAGGGTGTCATGCTTTAAACAAGCCACAAACTGTAGTTTTTGTAAAGGATTAAACCTCCATCTCTTGATACTTCTGAAACAGAACCAAACAATTAAAAAATTCTTCTAGGTTTTGAACTTGCACGCTGTTGGCTTTTTGCAGATACATTTTGGCAACTTTCCCGTCCCCTGCGATACTTCCAGTGTGAGAACTTACAGCTTTTTTGGCCTGGTCACTTTGACCTGATTTGAGGATAATTACAGGTTTTTTGGTTTTAGCAATAGTTGCAGCTAGGTCTTGCCCATTTTTATAGCCTTCGTTGTAGATGGCGATTACCTCGGTTTGAGGGTCGTCTTGAAGATAATTTATGTAGTCAGCAATTTCCAAATCTATCTTGTTTCCAACGCTAATAATTTTGTTGAATCCAAATCCTTGGCTGGCAGCTTTATCCACCAAGCCGGTAATAATTGAGCCGCTTTGAGAAATCAAAGAAATATTTCCAGAAAGTTCTGGGTTGAAAGCAAAAGAGCCGTTGTATCGATAATCTGAACTAGAATCGTTATTTATAACTCCCAAACAATTTGGTCCCACAATGTGAATTTTGTTATCTCTTGCAACTTTCAAAAGCTCTTCTTCTAATTGCTTACCTTCCATTCCCATTTCTCCAAAACCAGCCGAAATAATAATTGCAAAAATCTCTGAATCATCTTTAAACTGAAGTTTTTTGTTAGCCAAACTTTTCATTTCCGATAAAATTAAAGGAGCAGGAATTGCCATAATCGTGACTTGGGGAATTTGAGGGATTTTTGTAAAATCTGGATAAGCTTTTTGGCTTAAAAACTCGTTCATTTTAGGGTTTAATAAAAATAACTGACCTTTGTAACCCGAAGTTAAAATGTTGGTAGCGATTTGATAGCCGATTTTTTGAGGATTTTGGGAAACTCCAATAAGAGCGATACTTTTTGGATAAAATAAAGATTGCAATAATTTTGGCATATTATTAAACAGTAAAACTCCTAAATTTAAAGTTGTCATTTGGAAAATCAATATTTGTAACTATCCTTTCAAAGTATAGAACACCAAACTATATCTATCTATTTTTTCGCTTTTTCAATTAATATCTAAAAGTCCCAAACTCTTAGGCTGGTGGTTCAATATATTGACTGTTTCGGGTTGGGGTATGGCTAAATTGTTAGTAAATCATGGATAAGCTCATTGGCTTTGTTGTGATTTTTACTTATTAATTCAAACGAGTGTTGTATTTTTTTGTAAAAATCTTGAATTTCTCTTGAAATCTTATTTTGTTCTTCAAATTTAATATTAGGGATTTTAACACCTTTCAAAATATCATAGCTAAAAGAGTCTCTTATTGAACCTGTAGAAAGAATATCAATGTATAGTTTGTAAAACGGCGATCTCAATAAATCAATTAAAAATTGATTATCATATATCTCGGATTTAAATACTACATATGCCGGACTCACAAGGGCAAAATCATACTTTCCAGCATTGAAACTGGTTTTAGTTACTAAACCTATTGATCCAATATTGACACGATATGGGTTATAAACAATATCACCAGGTTTTACAATTTTGTATTTTTGAGTAAATTTATCTCCTGATAAAAAATCGCTTTGTACACAAAGACCATCATTTGTAACAGATAAATAAGGATATTCTTTGTCTATCTCATCATCCGAAGTAGGTAAAAATTTCAATGAAGACTCTTTGGCAATTTCACCAACTGGAATAAAGTCATTTGTATATTTATTAATATTATTTTTCCAGATATAATACTCTGGATCTATTCGATCTTCCAAGTCGTTCAACTCAAACAAGAAAGACTCTTTTAAATCTTTTTTTGTACCTCTTTGGGTAGTTACACCTTTTTTGACTTGTTTATAAGAATAGTGTTTATTAGCAAAATTTACGAGGTCTTTTTGCAGTGAAAACTCAAAACTGTCATTAAAAAAATCTTTGTACAACCGATCTAAGTCAGTCTCCTCTCCTTCAGCCAGATCAACTATTCTGCCACTTGGCTCAAAACCAACAAATTCAGATTTTCCCATAAATATTTTATAATTAAAATCCTTGCTTTTCAAGAGACCATCGATGTTTTGCTTTTCAAGAAATTTTTTCACTTGAATACTTTTCTCTTCAGTGAATTTTTCTAAAAATAAGATACATGTTTTGATGGTATCGACACCGGATTGAACAAAAGTATGAGTAGGGAGAGTAATTACCGCTTTAATTTCAGAGTTTTTGTGAATATATTCACGAACATGTTTATAAGAAGGGTTTGTTAAAATACCAAGTGGTAATACGATCAACATTTTTCCTTGTGGTCTCAACAGTCTCAACCCTCTTTCAATAAAAAGAATTTCAGTTTTTTCAGTTTTTTTATTTTTATTTTTACCACCCAATTCGTATTGTTTAAGTATTTCTTCTGATTTTTCTTTTTCTCCAAAAGGTGGGTTGGCTAGTATCACAGTGCAACCACTTTCGACATCAGTTTTGCTAAACTCTGATATTCCGTATTTATTTCCTTTTAAATCTTTAAAATCTAACGAGTTTCCTCGTGTAATTCTTTCTCCGTCACCCCACATGATCATATTAATCTTTGCAGTCCTAGCAGCTCTTGGTTCAGCATCTATACCGTAAATTTGTTGAGATTTTAAATTATTCAAGAAATCTTTTTTTTCTATACCGATTTTATGCCACATACTATTGGGCATCTCTTCGGTAAGTAGTTTCATCTCTTCAAAAGCCTTTATTAAAAATCCACCACTACCGCAGGCAAAATCAATAACAGTATCATAAATTGAAAGATCTGCAAGGTTCACCATAAAATTAACAATAGGTCTAGGTGTAAAAAATTGCCCAAGACCTTTTCCTCTTAGCTGACTTGGCAAAAACTCTTCAAAAGCTCTACCTTTTACATCTACATCTCCAGCAGTAATTGAGACACCTTCCATTTTTTCAAGCACCTCCTTAATAGTACCTACACTTAGATTTAGTTTAGTTTCTTTCTCAAAAACATTTGGGTAAAATTGTTGAGTTATACTTTGAAACCAAGAATTAATTTTTTCTCCTGTATCACCAGGCTCTTTTTCCATCTCTTCAATTTTTTCTAAAGTCAATTTAGTCAAAGAACTACTTTTACCTCTCTCTTCAGAGGCTTTTAAAAATAAAATTTTACTAAATTCATCAAAGGAGGCAGACGGGTCAAGCTTGTCGTTGTCTCTAATGATGTTATGTATTTTTCTAAAAAACCTTCTAAAGTCTCGTATTTTTGATTCATCTGGTTGTTCTATTCTATTTATTTTTTGTTTTGATGAGTTTAATATATTAACGACTGCAATAATGTCTCTAAGTGAAGCATAATCACTCTTCTTTAAAGAATCAAGGCTTTCTTCAATTATAGTAATTTTCGTATTTCCCTCATAATAACCTCTTAAAACAAGTGTTTTACCATTAATAATTAAACTGTATTTTGCACCAAGCCAGAAAGCGTAAGAATCTACCTGTGAGACTCCACTTTTTACTGATTCAGTAAGTTTTTTTGCCTCAACTACGATAACTGGTTTGTTATTTATTTTAATTACCAAGTCAGCTTCTTTGCTTTTTCTGTCCCTCCCTTCATTCATTGAGACGGGATAAGCCCAGCTCATCTGATTGTCATCGTATCCTAAAATATCTTTAAATAAAGGCTGTATTACTTTTAACTCTACATCTTTTTCTGAAAAAAGCATATTTTTAATTCAACACTAACCCAAACATAGCAACTTTACTACTTCGGTGGTTATTCCTGAATAAAAACTCATTTACATATCTTTGCAAGTATTTATAAATTATCATATCAAAAGCATCTATTAATCAATCTTTTTAAATGATTCTAAAAAATTTCAACGAATGTTGAATATTACTTCACCTTTAGTACATTTTCTTACTGTAGCAACTTGTTATTAGGTTATTTCTTTGCTTGACAGAATTAGCAAAGTGTTTTTGTAATTGCTAATACTACCACACGGTAGTCAATGTTCTAAATTTCTCTTTAAAAAGAACTTTTTAACTATTTTATTATGACTATTATTCCTTTAGGTAACAGACTTGTTATCAAACTTATCAAGCAAAAAAACACTAGTGCTTCTGGCATAATTTTATCCACCGAAGGCAAAAATGAACAATCCATGGGAGAAATTATTTCTTTAGGAGCTGGAGCAAATATTGAAAATGAAATGAATATCAAGGATTTGGGTGTAAAAATTGGAGATACTGTTTTGTTTGGTAAATACAGTGGAGAAGAAGTAAAAGATGAAACCGATTCTGACACAATTTTTAAAATTTTAAACGCTAAAGATATTTTAGCAATTATTCAAAACTAAACAACTTAAAATTAACTTATTATTATGGCTAAAAAAATGATCAAATTAGGCACCGCTGCCCGCAAAGCAATTCAAACAGGTGTAAATACAGTAGTTGACGCTGTTAGTAGCTCTTATGGACCATTAGGTCGCAACTCTGTAATCGAAAATTATGGAACTCCAAACATCACCAACGATGGTGTAACTATCGCTAAAGCAATTGAACTCGAAGGTTTTGAACAAATGGGTGTGAGCATTATTCAACAAGCTGCCAACAAAACCAATGACGAAGCTGGAGACGGAACAAGTCTTACCACAATTTTGGCTGGAAGTTTAATCAACGAAGGAATTCGGGTGGTTGAAGCTGGTTCTGACCCAGTAAAAGTTCGTGGAGGGCTGATTAAAGCTAGTGATTTTGTTTTGGACTATATCAGCAAACAATCCAAAATGATTTCTACTAAAGAAGAAATGACTGACGTTGCTACAATTTCTTCCAGACGACGAGAAATTGGTGAAATGATTGCTGAAATCCTAACTGAAGTTGGAAAAGACGGAGTTGTAACAATCCAAAATGGAGACACCAACAAAATCGAAAAAGAAGTGGTTCAAGGAATGCAATTTGATAAAGGTTACAAATCTCCTTATTTTGTAACTGACTCCACTCGAATGGAAGCTGTAGCTGAAAAACCATTTATTTTGGTAACTGATCGTAAAGTTTCTACAATTCAAGAAGTTTTACCAGTTTTGGAGCAACTTGCCCAGCAAGGTAAAAAAGAATTAGTGATTATCGCTGATGATGTTGAAGGTGACGCTTTAGCTAATTTTATAGTAAACAAAATCCGAGGAGTTTTCAACATTTTTGCTGTTCAAGCACCTGCCTTTGGAGACCGCCGCAAAGCAATGCTACAAGATATTGCAGTATTAACTGGAGCTACTTTTATTTCTAGCGACCTTGGAATGCAGCTAAAATCCGTAACTCTTGAAGATCTTGGTTCAGCTGATAAAGTGGTTTCTGATAAAGATAAAACTACAATTGTTGGAGGAAAAGGTGATAAAGATTTGATTGAGGCTAGAATTGCTGAAATTCGCAAAGACATCGAAAACACTGACTCAGACTACGACCGTGAAAAACTTCAAGAAAGACTAGCTAAACTAGCTGGTGGAGTTGGAGTAATCAAGGTTGGAGCTGCGACTGAAGTGCAAATGAAAGAGCTTAAATATTTGGTTGAAGATGCTTTAAATGCTACCAAAGCTGCTGTAAAAGAAGGCGTTGTTTCTGGAGGGGCTTCTACACTACTCCGAGCAGGGCAAGAGCTTGATAAACTAATCGCTGAAGCAACTGACGCTGAAGAAAAAGTTGGTATCACAATCGTCAAAAAAGCTTTAGAATATCCATTTAGAACTATTGCTAAAAATAGCGGAATTTACGATATTTCCTTGATTGCTAAAGACATTTTGGCTAAACCAAATTCTGGATATGACTTTAGAAGCGATAAATTTATTGAAAACATGCTAGATGCTGGAATTATCGATCCTGCTATGGTTGTCAGACAGGCTGTAGGCAATGCTACTTCAGTTGCTACTAGTATTTTAACCACTGAGGTTATTATCGCAGACGAGCCAAAGAAAGACGAACCAAAAGGTGCTGGAATGCCAGATATGTCTGGAATGGGAGGAATGATGTAGTTTTAGAACCGACAAAACAATTGAGGGAGCTTCGACTCCCTTTTTTGCTGGGCTATAATTTATAAATAAAAATTACCTGATTGCGATCAAAAATTGCAGACCTGGTTTGTAAGTAATCTAGGTTACTTCTGGCAATAGAATTTTCTTTTTGCTTGTCACTTAAAAGTTGAATAATATTAGAATCTACAATCAAATATTGCTGTTTAAGATTTTCAATTTTAATCTCACGAAGATCCACAAAAGGTGACCAAAAATCTTTAAGCTTTTTACCTTTTCCAATCAATTCTTGCATGGCAATATTGGTGTTTGGACCTCCACTAATAGCCAAAGCGGTATTCCAATTTTTGCCTGTCAAAAGATCTTCATCACTAGATTTAAAAAGATTTTCTTGTTTTAAATATCGAAAAGTAGCAGCTTGTTCTTGGTCCCAATTTATGGTTGAATCGGTTGTCAGTTTCCACTTTTGTTTCTGCCAGAAAATATTTGTGTAGCTAATTCCTTGATTTATAGCCAAAACTCCAAAGACAATATAAAAAATCAAAAAACCTGAGACCAAATATTTACCAATTTTAGACTTTAAATTTAGACTTAAAAATAAACCTAAAAGAGCATAGATATAAATTAAAACTGGATAAAAGTGGCGATACCCGATGGTGAGACGAGAGTTCCAGCTACTGATCAAATATAAAAATGGGAAGCCAACCGCCAAAATTCCAATCAATAATTTAGAAGAGTTTTCTTTTAGGAATAACTTCAAACTTTGTTGTTTTTTTGCAGATATTTTTTCTCTAAAGTTAGCTTCTGATCCAGTTGTTAAGCTCAAAACGGCTTTTAGTAATAACTTGGAATTAAAGTTTTTAATGACCCAAAAAATTCCAGCTAAAATTGCTACAAAAAATAAAATTATAAGCATTGGATTTTCTTTAAACCAAAAAACTCGCTCGATAAATTGATGATAAGTTATGACTTCAAAATGATCGTCAATAAAATTTGGCTGATTATGTTCTGACCTTCCAAGAGTCATCACCAGACCCTTTAAATAAAAATAAAATGGTAGCAAAATAGGATTCCAAAATTCCCTTAAACTCCAATTAAATTCTGCCCTAAAAGCAATTAAATTTAAAAACCAAATTCCAAAAAGATTGCATAAACTAACTATTCCAAAACTAGATAAAAGCTTAAGTAGGGCTTTGTCATTTTGTTTGTACATGAAAAAAACACCCGAAAGAAATGTTAGCCCAAGCAAAATTGCTATCCAAATAAAATTACTAAACTTAACATTTAAAGCCAAAAATAAGCTAAAAGCCAACCAACCAGTTTTTCCTAAAAAATCTTTCCAGGAATCTTTTAAAAACCCTTTACTTAAATTCGCCATTGCCAAAAAAACTACCAAACTAGTCCAACCTGAGGCTACATCAAAAGTTAGTAAGAAATTTTGGCTACTAAAACTTGGTGAAAAAATATACAAAATTCCAAGTATCCAAGCTAAATCTTTTTTCAAAAACTGGTATTTCCAGGCAAAAAGCCACAAGCAAAAAATAAATCCTAAATTAAAAAATAAATAAACTAGTCGTGAGCTTTGAAGTACCGCTGAGCTTCCAGCCTTAGCATTCAACTGATAATCCACACCTCTAGACCACTGCTCTCGATTTTCGGTTTGGTAGTCATTAAAAAAAACTGCTAAAACCACGGCGTTCAGATTTTTAAGTAATGTAGGATGTTCCACATTTGCCCCTTGTCCATAAACATAGCTGTGGGCTGCTCCTAGGTGGGCAGTTTCATCGCCAGCCAAGCCGACATTTAAGACACTATAAATTCCAATTGATAAATAGGCTAAACTTAATAGAGTCAAAAAAACTTTTCCACTCATTTTCCAAATTTTAACTTTTTCAAACATAGTTTTGGGTGTATTTTATTATTTTTGTAACCAAATTATCAAGTTCATTTTCATCCAAATCATCAGTTTTCAAATCCCAAATTTGTCCATAATTATCTTTCTCAATGGATTTTTCTAACCTCAGCTTTTTCTCTTCAAAGTTAAACTGGTTAGCAATTCTTTGCTGAATTTGATCTAAATCTAAACCTCTAGCTAACAATCTTTGCTGAATTATTTGAGGTGAATTTTCTAACAAAATAACGGTGTTGTTACAAAGATAAGTAAGATTATATTCTTCCCAAATGGCAGATTCCAAAAAAATTATACCAGTCATACTTTGCAAACTTTGCCTCAGTTTTAAAAGAACTAGAGGGTGAATTAAGTCGGTGAGGAATTTTAAATCTAACTTGTTTGAAAACACCTTTACAGCTAATTTACTTCGATCAATATTTTGATTTTTATCCAAAATTTCTGTTCCAAATTTATCCATAATTTTCTGACGGGCTATTTTTTCGGCTTCTGATTTTCCAAGTAAAATCTCGTGTCCAAGCTCGTCTAAATCAATTTTTTGAGCTGGTAAATTCTGGCTTTGAAGTTTTTCAATCAGTTTTTTACTAACTGTACTTTTGCCACTGCCAATTCCACCACTAAGACTAATAATGGTTTGATTTTTGAGTCTTTTTTCTAAAGCTTTTTTAACGAGCAATGGTACAGATTTATGGATCTCACCACCGACTAAAACCATTTCTTTGACCGCTGTAGAAGAGATAAAATCGTTGGAAGAAAATAGATTTATAAATTCCAAATTAGAATTTTGGCTAAGATAATTTTGATATAAAACCAACTCGTGTAAATAATCGTTTGAGTTACGAAAACCACGCACAATAAAATTGATATTTCTCTCCTGAGCCAAATCGGTTAGTAGTCCATCAAAGGAAACAACCTCGATATTTTTAAATGTTTGAAGCACCTTCTGAGTCATCTCTTTCCTCTCTAAAAGGTTAAAAGAGTAGCTTTTGAGATAGTTATTTCCAACCGCCACTACTAGCTTATCAAAAATTTTCCCAGCTCTATAAATAATATCTAAATGACCGTTAGTAATGGGATCTGCAGACAATGGGTAAATTGCATCTGGCATAAAAATTGACGAAGTCCTATAATTTACTCTTTGATTAAATTGTTTTTGTCACGCCAATGCCTCTCGGAAAATCACTAGACAATATTTTGGGTGATTATTTTGGTCAAACTGAAATTAATCTTAACCCAAAAACCTTACTTCAATCAGAAGAACTTCCTACCGGTGTTGCCGAAATTCTTATAGAAAACATTGAACTTAGTCCATATCAAACCAGAACCCGCTTTGAGCAAACCAAAATTGAAAGTTTAGCCAAAGATATTCAAGACCAAGGTTTGATTTCACCAGTAGTTGTTTTGCAAAAAAAATTCACCCAAACTACCGAGCCAGAATATATTCTTTTAGCAGGGGAGAGAAGACTTCGGGCTATCAAATTTTTGGGTCATAAAAAGATTTTGGCAATTATAAAATCTGAAAATCAGCTTAGTGAGAAACAACAAGCCATGATTAGTGCGATGGAGAATTTGCAGAGAGAAGATTTGAGTCCAATTGAGCTATCTCAAACCTACAAAATGTTGATGCTGACTCAGAGTTTAGATGAGGCTGGACTAGCCCAAATGCTTGGAGTTTCTGGGCAGCACATCAAAAATTATCTTAGACTTTTGGAACTTTCGTTACCGGTGAAAGAAGCTTTAAATAAAAAGCAAATTGGAGAAGGTCAAGCTAGGCATTTAGTTGGATTAAGTGAACAAAAACAGCTAGAAGTTTTAGCTTTGATTTTGGAAAAAGAAATGACCGTCAAGGAAGTGATTGAGTACCTACAACAAGAAAAACAAAATGCACCCAAAACCCCTGTAAAATCTTTATTTCACAACTTACCAGCCGAAATTCTAACTAAAGCCGATAGATTTGCCAGTCAGTTTAGTAATTCTAAGCTAAAATGTAGCGGAGATATTAACAAAGGTAAAATTATTATTTCTTGGGATAATAGTAAGTAAAACAAAGCCACAGTCTTTGACATCTAAAGATTTTTACCTTATTTAAAAGAAATTATGAAAGGAATAATTCTAGCTGGTGGTTCTGGAACCAGGCTATATCCAATCACCAAAGGTATTTCCAAGCAGTTGATGCCAATTTATGATAAACCGATGATTTATTATCCTTTATCAATTTTGTTGCAGGCTGGAATTAGAGAAGTTTTGATTATCACAACCCCCGCAGACAAACCAAGCTTTGAAAACTTACTTGGAGACGGTAGCGACTTAGGTTGTAAGTTCCAATACATTGCCCAACCAAGCCCAGACGGTTTAGCCCAAGCTTTTATTTTGGGAGAAAAATTTATTGGTGGCAAAAAAGTAGCTTTGGTTTTGGGTGATAATATTTTTTATGGTTCAAACCTAAATCAAATTTTGGCTGAAAGTGTAGATCCAGATGGAGGAATTGTGTTTGCTTATCACGTAACTGACCCAGAAAGATACGGTGTGGTCGATTTTGATCAAAATCATAAAGCTATTTCGATTGAAGAAAAACCCAAAAATCCAAAGTCAAACTATGCTGTTTCAGGCGTTTATTTTTACGACAATAAGGTGGTTGAAATTGCCAAAAACATAAAACCAAGTCCAAGAGGAGAGTTAGAAATTACTGATGTAAACATGGAATATCTAAGACAAAATAAACTTCAAGTAAAAGTTATGGACAGAGGTACTGCCTGGCTGGATACTGGTACTTTTGCATCTATGAATCAGGCTTCTCAGTTTGTGCAGGTGATCGAAGAAAGACAGGGTTACAAAATCGGCTGTATAGAAGAAATTGCCTTTAGAAAAGGATTTATTGATCAATCTCAGTTAGAAAAGCTAGCCGAGCCTCTACTCAAAAGTGGTTATGGAAAGTATCTGATGGAGCTAATTTAACAGATTAAAACCTTAAACTAATTTGCCGAAAATCTAAAAATTCAGCTACAAATCTATAAAGTTAATTTTTTATATAATATGTTAGATTTATCTCAAATAAAAAACATTTTAGTCACCGGTGGAGCAGGTTTTATTGGTTCAAATTTCCTCAATGAGTTTGTACCTAAATTTCCAAATATCAATTTTATTAATTTGGATAAACTAACTTATGCTGCTGATCTAAACAATATCAAAGTTGGAGATAACCAAAACTACAAATTTATTCAAGGTGATATTTGTGATAGCAAGCTTTTAGAAAATATTTTTGAATCTGAAAAAATCGACTCTGTAATTCATTTTGCTGCCGAAAGTCACGTTGACTTAAGTATTAAAAATCCTGGTATTTTTGTGGAAGCAAATGTTGTAGGAACTCAAAAACTGCTTGAAAAAGCCCTAAAATATGAGATCAAACGATTTCACCACGTTTCTACAGATGAAGTTTATGGAAGCCTAGGAGAAACTGGCTATTTTACCGAACAAACCACTCTTGCTCCAAATTCACCATACTCAGCCTCCAAAGCTGGAAGTGATTTTTTGGTACGAGCCTACAATGAAACTTTTGGTTTAAATACAACTATCAGCCGCTGCTCCAATAACTACGGCCCAAACCAAGATAAAACCAAGCTAATTCCTTCTTTTATTTCTAAGCTCAAAAACAATCAAAAAGTTCCACTTTATAAAGATGGTAAAAATGTGCGGGATTGGCTTTTTGTAAAAGATCACGTCGAGGCAATTTGGGAAATATTTATGAGGGCTGAAAGTGGATCAGTCTATAATATTGGTGGAAATAACGAAAAAACCAACACGGAAATTACCAGAATTTTGCTAGAATTTTTTGGTAAAGATGAAAGCCAAATTGAGTTTGTAACTGACCGAAAAGGTCATGATTATCGCTACGCAATTGACGCTACTAAAATCAAAAATGACTTAGGCTGGACTCCAAAATATACTTTCGAAACTGGAATCAAAGAAACTCTAAATTTTTACTTAGCCTAATAAAATGCCTTTTACCCAAACCCCAATTAAAGATTTAGTAATTTTCGAGCCTAGAGTTTTTGAAGACGAAAGAGGTTATTTTTTTGAAAGTTACAACCAAAAACTATTTGAGGAAAATGGAATTGACACCAAATTCATTCAAGACAATCAATCCAAATCTAGCTTAGGAGTTTTGCGTGGGATTCATTTTCAAAAACCACCTTTTGCTCAGGCTAAATTAGTGCGAGTTTTGAGCGGAAAAGTGCTTGATGTAGCGGTGGATTTACGCCCAGAGTCGGCTACTTTTGGAGAGTATTTTGCTATTGAACTTACAGCTGAAAACAAAAAACAACTTTTTATACCTCGAGGTTTTGGACACGGTTTTGTGGTACTAAGCCAAACTGCTGAATTTGCTTATAAATGCGACAATTTGTACTCCAAAGAGCATGAAAGTGGAATTATTTATAACGATTCTGATCTAAAAATTGATTGGCAGATTGAAACTAGCGAATTAATAATTTCTGATAAAGATCAACAGCTAAAAAGCTTTGTAGAATTTAAAAATTAACTGTTTTCTAACTAAAAATCGTGAAAAACCTAGAATATTTTGTTAAATTCACGGTAATTATTGACATAATCATGAAAGACTGAAATTCTTTGAAGGTAAGTTATGCCAAAAGATTCTAGTTCGAATTCCAAAATAACAGAGCTTAGAAAAAGATATTATCAAGTTTGTGTTGGTAAAGAGAATTTATTAGCACTAATATCTGAAACTGAAGTTGCTGAGCAAGTTTATAACTCAAATGCTATTGAAAACAGTACTCTGACCTTTGAAGAAACTGAAAAAATTCTACTTCAAATTGATCTGGATAGGTTTTTGAATCAAAGAGAAATGTTTGAAGCCAAAAATTTAGCTAGGGTTGTGAGTTACATAAACCAAAAAGCCACCACCAGAGAGTTTAATTTGGATTTGATTTTAGATCTTCACAAAATGTTGATCAGTAACATTCGAGATGAAGTAGCTGGCCGATTTAGAAAGCTTGATGAGTGGGTTAGAGTTGGTAGCCACATTGCAGCTGACCCCAAAGAGGTTGTGAATTTGCTTACCCAAAGTATAGCTCAGTATCACGCAGAAATAGACCAAACTATATCCAAACGACTAGCTACTTTTCATCTTAGATTTGAAAATATTCACCCTTTTGTAGATGGAAACGGGCGAATTGGCAGAGTCTTAAACAATTTTTTGCTACTGAAAGAAGGTTTTGTACCTATAAACATCAAATTTATTGATAGAGACAAATACTACGATGCATTTGCTGAGTTTGATCGAAACCAAAAAACCGACCTAATGGAGGAAATTATCACCAAAGCTCTAACCAACAGCTATCACAAAAGAATAGCTTATTTGGAAGGAAAAAAAATTATAGGTCTCAAAGAATATACCAAAAAAACTGGCATCAGCTTATCCAATGCCATAAACAAAGCCAATCGCCAAACAATAGAGGCATTTTTGGAAAAAGGGGTTTGGAGAATTGGAGTTGAGTATTTAGAGACGCTTTAATTTTAGCTATAGCTAAACCAATATTGTATCCAAACTCAGACCAAAATACACATTCAAATCCTACAAAACCCATTTCATTCAAACAGTTGTAGTCTTTTCATTGTGCATTTTGAATTAGGTTTGGGTGTAAACTAGACACTTGTCTGCCCAGCTCGTATCATCAAATATTCCTAATTTAGAAAGGCTTTAAAGCTCAAACAGTCCTCGCCTTCGTTATCTACTTTAAATATGATTCAGCTATACTTCCACTTTCTACTATAGTACCTTGCCAAAAATTTACTGGGTTTATTATCTCAAAAGATAAAGGGTTATAAGCTTCCTGAAAAGATTTTGATAGCTTGGCTTTTTGATTGGAATTGTACTTGATTTCACAAGCTTTTAGTCCGTTTGCGGTTTTTATCACCAAATCAACCTCAGCTCCACCTTTGTTTCGCCAATAATAAAACTGATGCCTAGATTTTAACAGGTTATTTTGCTTAATTTTTTCCATGACTACGAAGTTTTCCCAAATACCTCCTAGATATTTATCACTTGCTTCTAAATTATAGTTGTTTTGCAAAAGTGTATTTAACACCCCGGTGTCGTAAAAATAATATTTTGGTTTGTTTTTAATCTCGCTTTGAAGGTTTTTAAAATAAGGGGGCAATTTGTAAATCATAAAGGCTTTTTGTAAAATATCTAGGTACCTATCTATCGTAATTGGTGATACTTGTAAAGCGTTTGCAATACTACCACTTGAAACCTCCGAGCCTACTTGATGAGCCAGAATTTTGATCAATTTTTCTAGTAAAGCAGGTTTTCTAACTTCTTCTAGTTTGAACAAGTCTTTGTATAAATACCCTTCAGTGATTTGCTTAAGTTCCTCTATTTTATCTATTCTGGTATCTAAAGTCAAAACCTTTGGTAGCATTCCAAACTGCACAAAAGTATAAATATTTTCCCGTAGGTAATTTACATCATATTTTTTGATAATTTCCAAACTAGAAATCGGATACATTAGTATTTTGCGACTTCGTCCAACTAACGGCTCTCCTGTATAATTTGCTAGTTCAAAGCTGCTAGAACCTGTTGTGATCACCTGAGTATTTGGTAAATTATCTACCAAAATTTTTAGAATCTCACCAATCTCAGGAATTTTTTGAGCTTCATCCAAAACGACCAAATCATAAATCCCAATCAAAGATTTTAGTTTTGCCAGGCTTCGGGTATTTAATATTTCTTGGGTTTCTGAAAGTTCGCAGTTAAAGTATTTTGTTTGCATACCTTGATCTGCGTATTTAGTTAAAATTTGTTTACAGAGTGAAGTTTTGCCAATTTGCCTAGCCCCATAAACTATCAGAATTTTACCTTTAAAAAGATTTCGCTCAATTTCGTTTATTTGTAATCTATTTATCATAATATAAAAATAGCAGTAAATTTTAGATTTATAATATAAAAATAGCAGGTAATTGTCAAAACCCTAAAATCCTAAAACTGTTTCACTATGAACCAAAAATCAACCATTTTAGTAACTGGCAGTAACGGACAATTAGGCCAAGAAATTCAAGAATTAACTAAATTGAGCCTACCAGGATTTTTAGATTTTAACTTTATTTTTACAGATAGGTCGCAGTTGGATTTGGGTGACAATGATTCAATTAAGACTTTTTTTGAGAAAAACCAGGTAGATTTTTGTATAAATTGTGCTGCCTACACAGCAGTCGATAAAGCCGAAACAGAAAAGGAAATTTGTGAGCAAATAAATAGCTTTGCAGTGGCAGAATTAGCTAAACAGTGCCAAAAACAAAACGCTACTTTGATTCATATCTCCACCGATTATGTCTTCGATGGAAGCAAAAATTCACCTTATTTAGAAACCGACCAAACTAACCCAATAAATCACTATGGACAGACCAAATTAGGAGGTGAAAATTTGGCTTTGCAAAATAATCCTAAAACTTTAATCGTACGAACTTCTTGGGTGTATTCCAAAAAATTCGGGAAAAATTTCTACAAAACAGTTCTTCGATTAGCTAGCGAAAAATCTCAAATCAAAATAGTCTCCGATCAAATTGGTTGCCCGACAGACGCCAATGATTTAGCTAAAATACTTTTGAAAATGGTCATCAAAATAAGCCAAGATTCAACTTTTAAAAATTTTGGTATTTATCATTTTTCAGGGGATAAAATTATGAGTTGGTTTGATTTCGCTAAAAAGATTGTAGCTGAAAATAATCTAAACTGTGAAGTTTTACCGATTCCAAGTTCCGAATTTCCAACTCCAACTAAGAGACCGATGTATTCGGTGATGGGCAAAAATAAGATTGCTGGAGAGTTTTTGTTAGTTTAAATTACTATTTTCTTTTATAAACTTTAAAAAACTCAGTCTCTTTTAGAAGCTCAACTTTATCTGCGTTATCGATAAAAAATTGCGGGTTGTTATCGCTCCATTCCACTTTTGGTTTATATACAACATAATATTCAACCAGATTTAGATCTAAAACTTTACCACAACAAGCTGGAAAATAATGTGTATTTGGAAACTCTGCAAAGTAGCCGCCCGTCTTTCCATCTACCGCCACTTCAGCGTTTTGAGGGATTTCTTTTTTGAGTTTTTCCAAATCTTGTAAAATAGCAAAATTTCCGGTTTTAGATACCAAACCTGTTGTAACATTATTTTTCAGTACTAAACTTGTAAAACCAAATGGAAGGATAAATAAAATAATCAAAAGTACATTGATTTTGGAAGTCAAAAGCTTTAGATGTCTTAGCTCGCTTTTTTTAAGTTCAATAGAATTGGTAAAATAAATATTTAGCCAGTTAATAATTTTTTGTAAGCTTAGAATAAAAGAATAGACGATACCAAGAGAAATAATTGTGTCGTAATGGAATACACCCGTCCTTTGTAAATCGGTACCTGAAATAAGATTTAATAAAACTAAAGGAGCTATAATAATTATAGAGCCAGATAAAAATGGAAGAAAAGCAAAAACCTTAAATAGTTTTATAATGTAGTCGAATCTGCTTCTGTCTGTGAACATTTTCACCCACTCTTGTGGTCTTTTTATTGGACTCAAGAGAATGTCCCAGAGATCTTTACCAAGGTGAGAATATCGTGCTAAGGAGTCATTGTCTTCCAACGGTCTGAAAATTGGCTGAATGTATTTTATAGCTATAATGCTTGTTAAAAAACCGTAAGCAAATATTAAAAGCGATTTCTTTTTTCTGCTGATTAAAAAGTAATAAAGCCCAACCATTCCTACGCTAAATCCAAACTCTTCTCTAGCCAAAGAAGCCACTGCTAAAAGAGCAAAACCAAGTCTAAACCTCTCTTTTTCAATCAGAGCCCAAATTTCCCAAATAAAAAATGGCATAGCTAAAGTTCCTGGGTGGTAGTGGAAAAAAATAGCACCTTGTACGGCTGGATAAATTGAAAATAAAACAGTAATAAAGGATGCTAGCAAATCTGAATTTAGTCTTTTTTAGCAATTAAATAGATGGCAACAAGTGAAGCTACCATACAAATGTTTTGAAAAATTAGAGGTGTAAAACCAAAAGGAAAAATTCTATAAATTGGAGCAAATAAAATCACAATTGGAGAGAAATGATCTCCTAAATAGTTATCAACCTCATAGCTAGATTGCATTATTCTACCATATGCTGTGTTGTGTATGACTTGGTGTTCAACCCCATAATCCCAAGTATACATATCAAAACCAAAGTAGGTATTTAATACAGAAATAGTTATCAAAATAAAATAAATAATCAAAAAAACTGAGATAAATTTATTTTTTAGGATAAAATTTAAGATCGAACTCTTCATTTTATGAAAAGTTGTTTGAAATTGATTTAAGATTTTCACAGGTTATTAACAGTATGTAGATACAATATTTTGACAGTTAAGCCACAATCCACGACTTATAAAATATGTCAAACCAGAAACCCAAAATATCCATTTTCCACGCCTTTCTAAAGGGCCAAGCTAAAGGAGGGGCTGAGCTTTTAATGTTTCAACTTAGGGACTATTTAGAAGCTGACTTTTGGGTTGGTAGTATGGATTTTGATGGTTGGGATAAAGAGAAATTTCCAAACGATCCTTTTGTGCAAAAATTTTGGAATACAAAAACTAGTTTTAAATATTTACACCGAGAAACACATATACCTATTTGGAGACATCTAAAAAGACAACTGTTTTTTCTTTTTAGCCCTAAAATAAAAGAATTGGCTAAATTTGAAGTAGTTATTTTTCAGGGAAATGTAAGCTTTGTTCAAAGAAGGCTACGCAAAATTGCCCCAGAAGTTAAACAAATGTTGTATGTAAATACTCCACCACGAGGTTTTGCTGATCAGTTTGAAGAAAAACTCAAAAAATTTCCAAAAATTATTCACCCAATTGCTAAAATATTACAACAATTGGTTATTTCAAACTACCAAAAAGATGCCCAAGCTGTTGATTATATAATTGCAAATTCTCAAAATATTAAAGGTCGGTTAGAAAAGTACTTTCAAATAAAAGCCGATTCTGTAATTTATCCGTGCCTTGACACTTCCAATTTTAAATTCATAAAGCAGGGCGATTTTTACCTTAGTTATGCACGCCTCGAAGAAGAGAAAAGGATAAAATTGATGGTCGAAGCTTTCAAAAAAATGCCCGATAAAAAGTTAGTTATTTGCTCTTCAGGTCCGCTAAAAGAATGGTTGGAAAATGAGATTAAAATTCATAATCTCAAAAACATTATTTACGAGGGTAGGGTCAGCGATGAAAGACTTACGGAACTTGTAGGGAGCTGTATTGCCGGAATTTTTATTCCCAAAGATGAAGATGCGGGTATGACGCAAGTTGAAATTATGGCTGCTGGAAAGCCAATTATTGGAGTAAAAGATGGCGGGCTACTAGAGACTGTAGTTGATGGCGAAAATGGAATCTTAATCTCTAAAGACCCTAGTGTTGATGAGTTAATAGAAGCTGTACAAAAAATGACACCTAAAAAAGCCCTTGGATACAAACAAAAATGTGAATTTCAAGCTAGTAAATTTACCAAAGAAAAGTTTTTAGAAGCAGTAAGTCAGGTAGTTTTGACTATTACAGAAAATAAAAATTGATTTTGTTTATGGATTCCACCGCACAAGTTGATATTTTATTCATATCCCCATCTTACCCTCCAAATTATTGTGGAGTTGGTAAGTTTACCTCACAAATAATTAGGATATTAGAAAAAAATAATCACAACTGCTACTTGATAACAAACAAACATCAGAATAATGAGAACTTTACAGATAGGATAAATGGAGTTAGTAAGTTTAGTTTAATTGATATTAATTTAACTAATTTGCCGAATATCATTAAAGCCATCTATAAGATTAAACCAAAGACTATCAATATTCAATATAATTCTGTTGAATTCAAAAGAAATCTATTTCCTAATTTTTTACCGATTTTATTAAAGATATTTTTCCCTAATATTATTATACAAGTAACAATACATGAATTTTATATATTTACACGATTAGGAAAACTTAGAAACTTTATCTCAACTTTGGTGGCAAATAAAATTTTCTTTTCTGATTTTCAACAATTAAATTCTTACAATAAATTTACAAAAAATATATTCGAACAAAAAACCAATATATTACCCTTGGGTGCAAACATTCCTATTAATGAATTGTATCTGGATGAAACAAAATATAAAAAAATTAATCAGAAGATAAAAATATGTTTTCATGGTTTAATTCAAGCTAAAAATGGCTTAGAATACTTGATTAATGCTCTATCTAAAATTGATTCAAGTAAATACGAATTAAATATTTTAGGTGATCTAAAATTATTAGTAGATTATGGTAGTGAAGCTAAAAGTGTAAAATTATATCAAGACTTTATAAAAGAATTAATTATAAAAACTGGTGTAACAGTAAATTTTTTAGGAGATATAGATCCTAAATCTCCAGAGTTTAGGGAAATTTTACAAAAGCAAGATTTGTTTATACTGCCTGATGTCACTGGAATCACAGTGCGAAGATCTAGTTTTTGGAATGTATTTTTGCAATCGAAAATTTTAGCTTTGGTCAGTTACACAGAAAATGAATCCGAAGACTTATTTAAAGATCATTTAATAATTTTTAAACCTAAATCTTCTGAAGAGATTTACAATAAAATAAAAGAAGTTATCGAATTTGACGATATAAAATTGAAAGAGGTATATCAGAATCAGCAGAAACTTAGGGAAAAATATTCCCCAGAAAATTTAGAACAGCAAATCGTAAAATTGTTTGAAACTCAATAAAATTTATGCAACAAGAACCAAAAGTCAACATTTTTATACTGCACTTCGGGTCTCCTGTAGAAACCTTTAATTGCCTTGAATCTTGTTTAAATTTAAATTATTCTAATTTTAATATTGTCTTGATAGATAACGATCCCTCGCAAATACTAAAAACAGAGTTTTCTAAAAAATACGATATAGAATATTTGAATCAATATTTTGTAAATTTAAAACAAAAAAAAGTATTTATTGTTAACACCTGTGAAAACTTAGGTTTTTCAGGAGGTTTTAATTTTGGTATCAATAAAATGAAAAAATATGAAAGAGCAGATTTTGCTTGGCTGCTAAATAATGATTTAAATCCTAATAGAGAGTCTCTAAATAACCTTGTTGTATTTTCTGAAAATAAATCT
>JBIKIW010000062.1:0-6549 GCA_044361365.1 Limisphaerales bacterium
ATGTTTAAGGTAGTTACGAGCCAGGGTTTTATCGTTTAAACGCATATGTTATTAAAAATTTTTAAACAGAATTAAAAGTATTAGGAATAACTAAAATTCTGTCATCAAAATTGTTGACATATACAAGATGACAGGTTGTATTTTTAGTGAGATGAGTATATCTGCAAAAAGACCTTCAAGCCATTTTTAGGAATATGATTACCCTACCCTACTAAATACCTAATGCCACCAAGTTGTTTTGCCTTTTATTTTTAAAGTTAGTTTGTAGTTTTACAAAACCACGTTAGCTGCATTTGAAGCTGCCTGAGAAGCCCCACTACTAGTTGTTGCAGAACCCGACTTGGAAGAAGTTGAAATTTCTGCTTTACAAGCTGACTGGAAGTAGCCTTTTGCGATATCGTCTTTGGTAGCCTGATTAGTTGTAAAACTTTTTTCAGTAGTCTTTTTAAGAGCTTTTAATTGAACATTTTGAGAAATTTGATCTAACCGCTTGCTATCCATTTTGGTAGTTTCGGTTTTGATTGGATCAGTACAAGCAACTAATTCTTGTAAATCTGCTACACCATCTCTGTCACTATCTTTAAGTCTTGGACTGGTAGTATAAACAAAAACTTCATTTCCATCTGAGATTCCATCTGCATCAGTATCTTCATTTTGAGGGTCGGTATCGTAGTTATATTCTTCTAAGTTGGTTAGACCATCACTGTCAGGATCGTTAGATTCACCACAAACGTTAGCATTGGTACAATTTCCACTAGCATCTACGCCATTATTGGTAAATTTTTGACTTAGCCAAGTAGTTGGGATTGCAGTTGCATTTCTTATCCTTGCTGATTCTGCTGGGGTTTGGGTAGAGTTTGTAGATACTGAAGAGGTGACAGCTGAAGAGTTTTGACTGCTTACGCTAGAAGAAGAAACTGTCAAAGATGAAGAGCTGGAGCTTTTGTTTGTTGAGTTTGTTCGTTGGTTGTTTATATAGAATAAGGCTGCTGAGGCTGCTCCCAAAATTAAAATTAAAACAATTACAATAATAACTAAAAATTTATTTCCAGTTTTTTTGACTTTAAAAGTGTTATTTTGATCGTTAGGAAAATCTGCAGGTGAAGCGTAATCCTGAGCTGGTTGGTTAAAATCTTGTTCTGGATATGGGTTTTGTGCAAAAGCGTTTGGGTCGTTGTTGTAATCTACTGGAGCTGCAAAGTTTTGGGCATTTGGGTCGTAGCCTTGGTTGAAATCTGGTTGTCCTTGAGGCTGTCCGGCAAAGTTTGGATCGTAGGCTGGTTGCTGAGCAAATTGTTGATTTTGATCGTATGGTTGAGCTGGTTGATTGTAGTCGTTGAAGCTTGGGTTTTGAGGTTGGTTAAAATTGTTGGCTGGATCGTAATAACCTTGATCTGGTTGATTAAAACCCTGTTGAGGTTGGTTAAAATCTTGTCCTTGTACTGGGTATGGGTTTTGTGCAAAAGCGTTTGGGTCGTAGCCTTGGTTGAAATCTGGTTGTGCTTGAGGCTGTCCGGCAAAGTTTGGATCGTAGGCTGGTTGCTGAGCAAATTGTTGATTTTGATCGTATGGTTGAGCTGGTTGATTGTAGTCGTTGAAGCTTGGATTTGGTGGAGTTTGAGGCCCCTGAGGAGCTGGATTTGGGAATGGACCTCCGAAACCTTGTTGAGAATTAGGATTTTGATTTTGAGGGTTTTGATTTTGACCGAAATTCTGTGACATATATTTTATGTTTATACTTTGCTTAGTATAAAAAACTAAGTTACCCTTGTCAAAAGATTCTCCTTTAAATATGCTAAAAAGGTGGACAGCAAAAGCCAATCACCTAAAACCCAACAAAAAAACAAACAATCAACTCTGAACTTTGTAGAAGTTAGTGAAATTAGAGATGGTGTTTTGGTTTTGCGTAGCAGTGAAATGAGAGTTGTGATGGCTGTTTCATCAGCAAATTTTGCCTTAAAAAGTGGTGAAGAGCAACAAATTATTATTAACAACTTTCAAGGAATCCTAAACTCCTTAGAATTTCCTATCCAAATCTTGGTTCAAAGCCGCAAACTCAACCTAGACCCTTACATTGAAAAACTCAGACAGCTTGAAGATAAACAACAAAACGATTTACTCCGCATCAAAATGCAAGAATATGTAGAGTACATCAAGCAGATGCTTAATCAGATAAATATCATGAAAAAAGATTTTTATATTGTGATTGGATACGAACCAAACGAAGCCAAGGCAGGGTTTTTTACTAGTTTTTTGCGATCAATTAACCCAACTCAAGTGATCAAGATGAACCGTGAAAGCTTCCTTAGAAATCGTAAGGTTTTGATGCAACGTGCTGAGCAGGTACTAAGTAGATTTTCATCATTAGATTTGAAGTCCGATATTTTAACCACAGAGCAACTAATCGCCCTAATGTATAATTCTTATAATCCCGATACTCTTGAATCTGTGAGACTAAAAGATGTAGCAGATTTGGATATTGAAAATTTTTAGGATTCTGATTAATTGTAAAAATTATTTAATAATACAAATTAAAATGTTTGGTAGAGGCGAGCCTGTCTCGCCATCCTTAAATTATGCGGGTAATAGAATTTGTAGAGGCAACCACCGTTTCGCCATTTTTCCCCTAAAATATCAAATAAAGTCCCCACCCGGGGGATACCGTGAGAGCGAAGCGGGTCACGGAGGGGGTGGCGAGGAGCCGTCAAATTACGTAGCGGAGGTCTCCTGACCTCCATCATCAAATTATGAGGCACAGGCGATGGGAATCTGAGAAAAGTGAAAAACTAATACTGAAAAGTGAATAATTATAAATGTTAAGTTTTCAATCAATGAAAACAATTTTAAATGATAAATGGAGACCAGGGGATCGCCTCTACAACGATATGTTAAATTAAATTCACGAATTTTATTATTCAACGTTATTCAACAATGGCGACACGGAGGTCGCCGCTACTACAGATCAAACTCAATTTATAATTTTCCAACCCTTCTCTCAGTCGACGCAATGGCTTTGACAATAATTTTGACTAATCGAAAAGTAATTAGGTTATGTCTTTATCTAGCTTGTACCAGACTTTTTTACAAAATAATCCCGAATTAAAAGAGCATGTTGAGGCTATTTTACTATCTAAATCCAAATTTGAAATCACTGAAAAAGAATCCCAAGAGCAGATTTCTAACTTAATTCTTTCTGCTGAAATTGACCAAAAAACTGAAAATGCCATATTTAACGAAGCTCATCAAGATAGATTCTTACAGCCAGTTTTGTATTTAGCTGAAAAACCCTACTCTGAACCTGGAAAACACTTAATTATAATGAGGGGAAATTTAGCTCCAGAAGGTTGTGTCGCTAAGCTTAGTGGTAAATATTTAACCAGCGGTGTGTTTACCGGAGTTGCTAAAGTTTTTGACTCCGAAGAAGCCACCACCGAAGCTATTTTACACGGCAAAATTGTAGCTGGAGATATGTTAGTTATTCGATACGAAGGACCTAAAGGAGGTCCAGGAATGCGAGAAATGCTTAGTCCGTCAGCAGCTTTGATTGGTAGGGGTTTGGGTAAAGAAGTTGGACTGATTACCGATGGTAGATTTAGTGGAGGAAGTCACGGAATTATGATTGGTCACATTTGCCCCGAAGCCTTTGATGGTGGCCCAATTGCTCTAATAAAAGATGGAGATTTGATTACAATCGACCCTGCTAAAAAAGAGCTTATCGTAAATCTAAGTGATAGCCAATTGGCTGAAAGAAAGCAATCTTGGAAACAGCCTGAAATCAAATACAAAAGAGGTGTTTTGGCTAAATACGCCCGCACTGTAAAGTCTGCAAGTTTGGGAGCTGTGACTAGTTAGGTTTTGACAGTAAAATCCATAATTTATAGACCAGACAGATTTAAAACTTACATATTAGACATTTTTGGTTGCTGAAAAATAATAATCAATCATTCTGTTTCTTCTGTTTCGGGTTTAATAAATTGACCTTGTTTTGCTAATTCACTGTTTATGATGTTTTGAGCTTCTTCTTGATTAAGAGTGGAATATTGTTTTAAACCTCCTGCTTTTTTATAGAAACAGATAATCCAGTTATCTTTTATTGGATGCCTTTTAAGACTATAGCTATAATATTCTGGATGTTTCTCCAGTTTTGTTTCTTCAGCATTTTCTGGCATTCTTGAAAGGTTTTCGAACATAAATAATTAATAGGTAAAATTATTATTGCAAAATAATATTTAAGCTGTATATCTAAAAGTTTAATTATTTTCCAGCTGCAAATATCCCCCAATGATAAGTGTGATCCAAAAGATGAATAACTTCCCACATTCCCCACAACGAAAGCCCAACAAAAACTACACTTCCTAGTATTGCGATGATAGGATTTTTAACAACTTTAATTGTTACATCTGGATTGATAAACAAAAATATATTTAAAATCATATGCCCCGAAAATACCCCAATTCCAAAACCAAATACATTAACCACATTAAACAGCGGAACGTAACCAGCAAAATCATCAAGACCTAGAATAAAAGGTACTGTAAAAGACGCCATCGCCAATCCCCAAAAACTCAAATTTTTATCACCTTTAAAGCTAAGATTTGGCATTATTCTGGATAAAACTGGTGCAATAAAATTATTGATTGGGTTTAAAATATTGTTAATTATGGTAGCTACTTTTTTGATTTGTGGAGAAACCTCAACGCCGTCATCGTGATTTTCTTCAGCCTCAAAAATATGCTCTATACTCGTTTGGGCAAGCTTTAACAAAACCAAAGCTGCAATAAAAATCATCAAGGCAAGCAACCAAACAATTTCTTTGAATAAATACCATATTACCAAAATAATCATTGTCCCAAGAGCATTCCCGACTGCAGTTCCAATTTCGATAGCAACTCGGTTTTTGGTACCTTTGTATTGTTTCATCAAAAGACCGATTAGAAGAGCAAAATCCACCGAAGTTTTGAGATAAATAGTTAACCCAACCAAAACGTCTTGCCAATGAATTTCAGTTAAAATTCTTTCACCTGGAAAAAGATTTAAAACTCTGATTTCTAGCAAGTAGATTAAGATAAGAGCTGCGCAAACTACAACAGCCAAAGCAACTGGAAATAGCTGATTAAAAAACTTAGATTTTGCTAACATAAAATGTGGTAAGAATAATTATTGTTTTACTTGGAAGTGAATAAATGGCAAGATTGGCTACGATAGATTACTGAATAAACTTTTTTAAATTGTAATTAATTCTTTGGTTTTAGCCTACTCTTAAAGTTAAGAGTCGTGGGACGCGAAATCATTAAATAGTCAATTTTTTACAGCTTTGTAACAAAAAAGCACTTTTCGCCACTATAGAGTTACATACTAAATTAAAACTTATGTCTAAAACCCCAATCTTTTCATTTAAAAAAATTATATTTATATCGTTTATAAGCTTAATCCTAATATTGGTTTTCAGTATTCTGTTAAATTTAACAATCGGTGGCTTAACCAAAAACTGCAATTTTAATAAATCTTGTAGAACTGATTGGGATTATCCACCAGCTCTCCCAGATCCATCCACTCCAATTAGCTATAATTCAAACTGCAATCTACCTCCGCAAGGAAATTCTAAGGCTGACATTAGAAACAGAATGACAGCACTCTACGCTTGTTCAATCCAAAGTCATCTGGAAAAATATAAGGATAAGAAAATTACCCTTGAAAATGGCAAAACTCAGAGCGAATTAATTCAGCAACTTTTTGAAACTGATCAAATTGAAACTAATTGGCTAACTTATGACTCGGGTAATTGGAAAATTTATTCTTGGAATCCAAAATCAGATCAAGTTTTTCAAAATGAAAATTACCAAGTTCATTCTGATATGTTTGCAGGCTTAATGGAATCTCCAGGTAAAGGTTCAAAAGGTATGAATATGTCTACAGTAATCCAACAAGCTCAGACTCTAGAAATGATTTTGGCTGAGCTGGAAGTGGTGATTAAAGTTGGCGATAAATTTGAAGCTCTGAATTACAAACATATTTTAGCAATCACAGGATTTGAAACTGAAGCTCAAATGTTAGATTTTGTACTTATTCATAATAAGCTTTTGGGTCATAAAACTTGGCAAAAAGGTAGTGATACAAGGTTTGATTCTGAAATTAGAAATTCTACGCCACTTTTGTTTTTACAGGATTACCAATTTAGTAACATACGAGATAAAAAAGGTGAAGTTAAGCTCCAGGACAAAGATCAGCTCCCAGAAAGAGAAGATTTGTTGTTTGGCTGTCGTAAAGAATATAGTGCGAACCTCAAAACTGAAATAAATTTGGATAAAAAAGAGATTATCTATTTTGCTCACCCGAACCAAAATTCACTTTCTAAAATTAAGCTATGGTTTGAAAATAATGATCTAAAATATGAGGTAAAAAACGAGTTGAATTGTAATTATGATATTCTCTGTTAAATCGTTTAAAAACAAAGGAACTAGACTAGTTAGCAAACACTAACTAAACTAATTTCTATGATATACAGATAAAGATTAAGCAATTACAATTTAAAAAAAATAATTCATCATT
>JBIKIW010000001.1:0-76544 GCA_044361365.1 Limisphaerales bacterium
TCAAAAAAAGATTTAGAGAAATATGTATTTGACTTAGAGACAGATTTGCTCCATATTATCAAAATCTATATTAAATACCTGAAAAGTATTTCAAATTAAATTTTAACTGGTCTAGTCCCTTAGATAATAAATATGTTTTTGGAATACGATTTGAAAATAATTTTTTGTTTGAAATTTCTCCTGAAAATCCAGAGTTTATTGATTCAAAATTTAATCGCTACCAAGTTGGTTTGCACCATTTTGCTTTAGAACTGGAAAATAAAGAAGCGGTGGATAATATTTATGAAAAGTTGTTGGAATTAAAAGTGAAGATTTTAGATGCTCCAGCTTTTTATCCAGAATATGAAGAAGGTTATTATGCAGTTTATTGGGAAGATTTGAATGGCTTCAAGATGGAGTTTGTAGTATATCAAAAATAAAAAATGGGGGTTTGCACCCCAGTCTGTGTAATTAATGACTAAATTTGATAGTTTTAGACATATGACGGAGAGGTTGTCGTCCTCTAGCCAGCTGTGTTAGGCGAGCAACTCTCATTTAATCAAATCTGTTAGACAAAAATCTGTCTAGTATGTTAAGCAATTAAGAGTAAAACTAACCAAAATATGAACGAATCTCTCTGGCAACAACTTCAACAAATTCCTCGTGAAGATTGGCCACAATTTATCAAAAAAAATCACCCAAATTTGTGGTTAAAACTCGCTTGGACAAAAGTTAATGAATGGCGAGATAATCAGCAAAATCAGGCAAAAGTTTTGGGCGATACTCCAGACTATAGCCGAGAACTTTTCACCCTCGATGACAGAGCTACCAAAATGGTAAATTATGCTTTCCAGAAATATTGGGAAGATGGTTTGGTGTATAAAGGTGCCTATTTGGTAAATTGGTCGGTCGGTTTGATGACTGCCGTGAGCGATGTAGCAGGTGAGATTGAATACGAAAAACGAACCGATCCGTTTGTGACTTTTGAGTATGAGATTAAGGAGCTAAAAGTTAAAAGAGAAGAGTTGAAAATGAAGTTTAAAACTCTAGTTTCAGACTATCTAAAACCTCTAAGTGAATTTCCTAGACTTAGACTTTCTACAGTGCGTCCAGAAACCAAATTTACAGATTTGGCTGTGGCGATGCATCCAACTAAGTTTGAAATTTACTTTAATAAAGATTTATTTTACACTCAAAAAGAAGGTTTTAACTCCGATTTGGCAAAGGAATTTATACAGGCAATTGAGAATTATGAAATTGAGGCTCATTACCATTTGCCAGCTTTGAAATCAGGAAGCTTGAAGTTGATTTTATCTGAAAAAATCGACCCGAATTTTGGTACAGGAATTTTGAAAGTTACTCCAGCTCACGATCAGTTTGATTATGATTTGTACAAAGAGTTTGTCGAAAAAGGTATTTTGGAAGCTGGAAAAGTTCAAACTTCAATCGGTAGAGACGGAAAATTAACCGAAGTTTGTGGTGAATTTGCTGGGCTAACAGTAGAGCAGGGAAGGCTCGCGGTCATCAAAAGACTAGCAGAAACTGGCTATATTCCGGTGAAAGTTGAGTTTAAAAATGAATCAGTGGAAATTTTAGCTGAAGTGAAAAATAATCTTGAATCTGAAAGTTTTGACGCTACAGTTTATTCTTACGCTGAAGGGCAAAAAAGATTGCAAGAGATACTTGGTGAAGCTGGTAAAAAGTTGGCGATTGATTGGAATTACGAACACAATGTTTCTATTTGTGAACGCAGCAAAACTGTTATCGAACCATTGATTAGTGAGGAGTTCTTTTTGAGTTACCAAACGCCCGCCAAATCCACAGGCAAAACTTTGCAACAACACGGATTTGAAGGGGTTAGTGAAGTGCAATTTTTTTCCTCAGATTACCAAGAAAGAGCCAACAATTTTATTGAAAATATTCACGATTGGTGTATCAGCCGTGATTTAGTTTGGGGTCACAAAATCCCAGTTTGGTATAATTTGGATGTCAACCCGGAGAGGAGGTTGTATAGCAAAAATGAGCTAGAAAAATTTGTAACTGAAAAAGAAATTGCTCCAATAAAAATTCAACCCACCAAGCCAACTGAACCTGGCAATTGGGTGCAAGAAACTAAGATTTTTGATACTTGGTTTAGCTCCACTTTGTGGCCACTTTCAACCCTTGATTTTGTGGAATACAAAGCCAAAGAAGAGAAGCTGTTTGTAATTCACGGGGGTGATAGTTTTCAAACCGAAAGTGAATATTTGGAGTTTATAAAAGGTTGGAATTTGTCCCCACAGGATTACTTAGACATCGATAGTAATTGGGGAAGCTGGAAAAAAGACTTACAAAAAACCTTTAAAAATAGCCATATTAAGGTAATTTACCCGTCCTTTCCAGATAAATTAAACGCTAAATACGAGGCTTGGAAAATTTGGTTTGAAAAGATTTTAGTGCAAACTGGTAGCAATAATTTAAGCCTTGTTGGGCATTCGCTTGGTGGTAATTTTTTACTGAAATATTTATCTGAAAATGACCTTCAAGTTAAGAATTTGTATTTAGTTGCGAGCTGCCAAAATATTGGTGATTTTAAAACCGGAAAAGACTTTAGTTTGATCCAAAAAAATTGTGAAAATATCACCATTTACCATTCCAAAGATGATCAAGTTGTACCTTTTAGCGTGGCTCAAGAAATTGCTAGCAAACTACCTAAGGCAAAGCTGGTTGAATTTGAAAACCGAGGGCATTTTGTGGAAGCAGAATTTGTGGAATTAAAGTCTCAAATTAGTGCGGATTTACGAGTTGAAAACAAGACAGATTTTGAGAAATTTTACCCGACTCAGGAAATGACAACAGCCAAAGAAATTTTTTATATTTGGATCGTGCGAATGATTATTTTAGGGAAATATTTTACCGGTAAAATTCCGTTTGAAAAGGTGATTATTACGCCTACAATTTTGGACGAAAAAGGTAGAAAAATGAGTAAAAGCTTGGGCAACGGTCTCGACCCGGTTGTAGCAATTGATCAGTTCTCTTCAGACAGTCTCAGGCTTGCGATGCTCGGTGGTATGATCCCAAACAGAAACATGAAAATGGGCGGAAAATTAGCCGAAAATATCATGCAAAAATACCGCAACTTTGGGAATAAGATTTGGAATGTAGCTAGGTTTTTGGAGGGGAAGGAAGGGGAGAAGAAACAAGATTTTGATATAAAATAAACCTCAAAATAAATATTTAGACACTAGATATAGTGTTAAAACTTAACTTAAAATTACTATATTTAGAAAAAAAGTGAATTTTCATTGACGAAAGTGTTGATTTTAGCGATAAGATTAATACTTTTATGTTTGTGAAAATAATAACTCCAAAAACTTACTTTTCAGATTTTTTTGGTGTTGAGCAGAAAACAATTGAAAAATATGGTGCTTTTAATATTTCTTTATTAAATGATTTACCATTATTTATTGACCCATTTTTACTTTTTAATAGCAAAAAAGAAGAGTATCAAAAATTACACCAAGATATTATAGATTATTTATTATTTTTAAAATCAATTTCGGTTGAAGAATTAACTAAGGGTGATATTGATAATTATTTTAAATTTCCTGAAATTAAACAAACTTGGCTGGGCTATTCAAAAACTGGAAATGGTGGGAGTGGGTTAGGTGAAAAATTTGCAAATGGGCTTACGGAAAGTTTTAGAAAATATTTAACCAATTTCGGACAAGAAAAAGGTATAAGCCCACATTTAGAAAAAATTTGCTTATTTGATACAGGAATTGGTAAAGATAATATAAGTGATTTTACAACTAATTTGATCGTTGGATATTTAGCTAATTACACACAAAAATTTTCAAATAAAAATATAGATGATAAATTTTTAGAGGATTTTAAAATTGAAAAATACAAATTTAATTATAACACAAGTAGTTGGGTTCCAAAAGTTTTTAAGCTACCTTTTATTATCAAAAGTAACGGGAAGAAAGAATATGTCTTATTAACACCTAAAGATATTTTAACTAAAGACAATCCCTGGATTAATAATAAAGATAAACTTAATCAATTTAATACAATTTTAGAAATACTTCCAAATGAACAATTGAGATCTCAAATAAATAGATATTTTAACTCAATTTTAAAAAAAGACGAAAAGGGTAGGTCGAGTAAAAAAGATCAAAATCAGGCTAAACTACAAATTTATCAAGAATACCCAGAATTAATAGATTTATTCATTAAAACTAAAGAAGAGAGTGGTGATCAGGCTATAGCAAATAGCAGTGAAATTGTAGCTCAAACTGAATCTATCTTTATAGATCTTGCTAGAGAAATTGTTAAAAAATTACAATCTGAAACAAATTTCTATAAACAAAAAACAGATTCTTTCGAAGATATTTACAGGAGGTTGCTTTATTTTAAAGATTGGGTTGAAAATAAAGGAGGTTGGAAGTTATTTTATAATAAACACCGAGAAATTACGAATGAATCTGAACTCCAGCTACTTTTTAAACTAGCTCATTTTGAGTCAAAATTTGATATCAACTCGGAAGTAGACAACGGTTCGGGTCCAGTAGATTTTAAATCTTCAATGGGTTCAAAAGATAAAACTATTGTAGAGTTTAAACTTGCGAGAAATAGTAAATTTAAACAAAATGCTCACCCACAAGGACAAGTTAGAGTTTATGAAAAATCTAATAATACTAAAAAATCTATAAAAGTCTTTTTTTGCTTTAATAAAAGTGAAGTTCAGAAGGTTGAAAAAAGTATAAAAGAGTTTAAGCTAAATGAAAATCAAATTGTAATTATAAACTGTAATAGCCAAGTTTCTGCTTCAAATGTTGATCCTGCTAAGTTTGATGATTGGGATATAGAGAAAATGAGCGAACCCTCTTTTGAAGAGCAAGAATTAAATTGGAAGATATAAAAAACAACATAGGTTATTTTAGTTTAATTAAAATTTAAAAGATAGATTCTCATAAACCCCTATTTAATCAACAAATATCTTTTTATACGAAAGAAAAAAAGTTTTGTGAAAATTAAAGAAAATAAAAAAAGAAACTCGGACTTGCTTACCCCACCAACTTAATCTTTTGAAATTTAGAATATTTCTTACTTAGTTCAATATCCCTAGTCACAAACATATCAACATTATTGTTAATACAGCAGGCGATTTGCAGGGCATCTTCAAAATCTTTTTGACCATAATTACTTATTGCCCATTTTGCGTCTTCTTTAGATGCATTCATTATTTCAAAATCTTTCGTAATTTCTTCAGCTAAGGTTAAAAAATTCTTTTTATAATTTTCTTGATCTAGCTTGGGAATATCTTCAAATTTAAGGTTTTTTAAATCTTTTTTAAAACCAGATTCTGCATAATAAAATATGGTATGTAGCGATAAAATAGTTACTGCAGGAACGTCATCATGTGCTAACTCTTGTATAAAAGAAGTGCTTGTTTCGTGAGATTCTCTATGAGAATTCATTATGTCCAAAATTATGTTTGTGTCGAAAAGAATTGTTGCCATGTATAATTATATTTTACGTTCGTTATAAAGTTTATTTATATCAGTATTTGGATTGATTGGTGGTAATTTTGAAGATATTTTTTTTTGTTTATCAAGAAATGAAACTACTCTTTTATTTTCGATTTTTGAGTCAGCATTTAGCACAATACTAAATCGTTTCATTTTTTCACCGCGACCGTAGGTAAATTCGACTTCTTCGCCGTTGTAATAAATATCGTTGACGATATCACTTAGGTTTTGGCGGAGTTGTTTGGCTGAGACTGTTTTCATAAAAGTTAAAAGGTTGAACTTTGTCAAGGTAAAAGTAGTAGATAAAACTTACCACTACTTTAAAGTATTGTCAAGTATTATCAATAAAGTAGCTAATAAATTGTATTTAATAAAGTTGAAAGGTTAAACTTTTGATGGTATTTTTGGATTTATTTATGTCAACTTAAATATTGCCCTGCCAAAACAATTTGCCCAAACTTAAAAAGATTCGTTAGGTTTAGATGTGTCCAAAACTGTTTTGATTTCTTGTTATGGGGTGTACGATTTAGAGCATCGAAACCCACTTCAGATCCAGGGTTTGCAGTCTTATTTTGGGGGGATTTATAAATATTTAAAGCCTATTAAAGACGATTTAAAGTCGGTGATTTTTTGTGGAGGTTATCGGAATTTGGCAATTAGTGAAAGCCAAACTAGTCGGGATTATTTTTTAACTTTAGGTGCTGATTTTGAAAATTTCCCCTTGCTTTTAGAAACTAATTCTAAGTCCACACTTCAGAATCTAGCTCTAGGCTTTTTAACTGCCAACGAAGGTTTTTTGGGTCAAGATTTGCTGATAATTTGTGATAGTTTTAGAGTAGAAAGAGTTAAAAATTTATCCAAGATTTTGTTTGAAGATCTAGGGCTAAAAATTGAAGTAAAAGGCTTTGAACGAAAAGATGATCACCCTCATTCTGATCAAAAATACCAACTAGAAACTGCTCTTCCGGGAGATTTAAACAGTCCAGAACTACAAACTTGGAAACAACTTTTAACCACTCAAATTACAAAATAATTTATGCTACAAACTCAAAATTTATCGCCGGCTTCCATTTGGATTTTGCAAAAATATGTGGAATTAGAAAACAGATTAGAAGAAAATTTGGTGACCTACGAATTAGCTCATTCGGTGGACGGTTTATACAAATTTTTGTGGGATTTTTATGCCGATTGGTATGTGGAATATATCAAAACTGACCCAAGTCAGGTGCCTTTTGCTAAAGATCTTTTTAAGCAATTTATAGTTACTCTAAACCCGTATTCACCGTTTGAAACTGAAGCCCTGTGGCAAGATTTTTTTGGAGAAAAAGAAAGTTTAGCTTTGGTGCAAAAAGATGTAAGTTGGGCTAAAAATATTTGGTCGCAGATTGATCAAAATAGGGTAGGTGAGTTCCAAACAATTGTGGATTTTATTTCAGATGTGAGATCTCTGAGGGGTTTATTTGCTATCGACCCGGCAGTTTTTTTGGAGGTAAATTCGTCCACCAAATTGCTATCGGTTTATGCTGATTTTATAAAATCCAGCTCAAGAGTACACATTTTGGATCAAGAAGTTGAGGGTTTGTACGAAGTTGCTAGTCAAAATTATATTTACAAAATTGATATTATTAAATACATTCCAGACTTCCAAAAAGAAATTAAACGAACTGAAAAAATCTTAGAAAGCCTAGAAAAGCAAATCAAAGCTTTGGAAAGTCAGCTACAAAATGAATCATTTTTGAAAAACGCTGAAGCTGAAGTAATAGCAGAAAAAAGACAAGATTTAAGGAATAGAGAGTTAGAAAAAACCCAGCAAGAGCAAAAACTAAAATACATAACAAGCTCGATTTTAAGCTAATAATTGCACTACCACAACTAAACTAAATTTATAATTATGCACTGTCCAAAATGTTATCACCAGCACACCAAAGTCTATGATACTCGCCTAAGCCAAGGTGGAAAAGCCACTCGAAGACGCCGAGAATGTGAAGACTGTGGCTATAGATTTACAACCCTTGAAGAAGTAAAAGTGTTAGATTTGAAAGTAGAAAAACGAAATGGACAGTTGGTTGATTTTAGCCAAGAAAAGCTAGAAAAAGGTATTCGAAAGGCTTTTAACAAGCGAAATACTGACAACCAAAAAATTGCTCAGCTGGTTCAAAAAGTAATTGAAGATACTTTAGCTACCGGCAAAAACCCTATTAAATCAACTAGAATTGGTAAAATTGTACTCAAAAATCTCAAAAATACCGACGAAGCCGCATATGTTTGTTTTGGAGCAATGTTTTTAAGCTTTGAGAGTATTGAAGATTTCCAAATGCTTCTTAAAGATGTTCAAAAGGATTAACACATTTTAAATTTCTATTTTGAAGTATCTCTTTCCGAGTATTCATCTTCAACGGTATTTACCAGGATTTGCTCTCCAATTTTAATAAATCCTGGTACTTTCACAACTTTTCCAGTTTCAATGGTAGCATCTTTCATTACCCCTTGAACAGTATTTCCCTTATCTACATCTGCAGTAAGAATTACTTTATAAGAAATCTTAATAGGCAAATCGATACTTATAGGATTTTCGTTAAAATATATAATCGCAATCTCCAAACCTTCTTTAAGGTAATCAACTTTATCAGCCATAATACTACCAGGTATTTCTACAGTTTCATAGGTTTCAGACTCCATAAAACTAAGAACTTCTCCAGTTTTATACATAAAAGTTGCCATTCTTTTGGCAAGATCTGCCTCTTCTACAGATTCTCCACTTTTGAAAGAGTAATCTACGTTATTACCGGTTATCAAGTTTTTCATAACACACTTCTTAACAGGTTTTCGTTGTTGCATTCTCAAAAAGTCACACTTTACAATCACACAAGGATTGTTATTAAACTGAACCACTTTACCCAGTTTAATTTCAGAAAAATCGAGCATAAATTAAATATAATTTAACTTATTTCAAAAGAGTTTGTTTTGTCAAAATATACCATGAATTAGGCTCGAATCGGCACCGTTTAGGCATGCTTAATAACTTATTTTTTATAACTGTTTGACAATCAACCAAGCTTTTCGTAGATTATATTTGGAAGTGTCGCCTAGTGGCCTATGGCGGCGGTCTTGAAAACCGCTTGGGCTTATACCCTCGTGAGTTCGAATCTCACCACTTCCGCCATCTTTTTGATTTAAAAAGTCACTCTTATACAAAAAATATGAAAACAAATAAAAAAATAAATCCCAATATTGCTATAATAGTTGTTTCTATTATTTTGATGATCGGTGTTCTAGTTTTAATAATTAGTTCAATTATCAGCAAGCAGGACACAGGAGGGTCAAGCTCTTCTTCAAAATCTTCTTTTTCTAGCTTTTCCACGTCTAGCGTTGGCACGAGTTCTTCTTTGTCGAAAAGTGAACCACCTAAGCCAAGTAGTACTCCTACTCCTCAAGTTTTGCCAAGTACTCAAAATTCAAATTAGCTTGACATCATTAAGTAATTGCTAGACTTCCTTCGCTTAATCTAATAATTTTTTATATGTTCGAATCATTTTCAAAAGCTTACGAATCAATTTTTCGTGTGATTTTTATTATTTGGGTCTCGTTATGGGGGTTTATTAACCTAATTAATTTGATAGTCCAATATGCCAATTTTTCCTCAATTTATGATGCTGGAGGTAACCAACTTGGTCTTTGGTGGGTAAATACAATTGGACATGTTTTAACTATTACTTTTGGAGTTAGTTTGTTTGCTTTTATGCTTACAATTCCAAGCAAAATTAGAAAAGAAAAAACTGTCAGTAATGTAGGACTTATGGTTGCTTTGGTCATCTTTTACTACTTGTTTATTACAGTTATGAATATTGTAGCTAATCTACTTTTTGATCCAGGTAATTTTGCTAAATACTTTGCTTTTTCGACAGCTTGGTTATTGCCTAGTATAGTTTTGATGGTCTTCCATATTCTATATTTTGTGAATATCAATAAATACAATTTAGAGCTTGAAGAAAAGATGAAAACACATTCTAAATAATTCAAAATGCTTACTAAATTCTTAATAGGGACAAAAGATTTTTTGTTTGATACTTGGTGGAAAACAATCATAACTTGGATTTTACTAATTGCCTTACTTTGGGTCGCAGCTTCTTTTTATTTACTTTCTCAAACTTCAACTTTAGTTTTTAATAACACTGTTAGTTGGGCTCCAGTTCCAAATATTGGATTTGAGCAAAATTATGTAAGAAACTCTAAAAACGAAAATATTTCACTTGCTTATTTTCCTAACTCAAACAAAAAAGAAGTTATTTTATATTTACATGGAAACGCAGGAAGAATCAATGATTTTTTCAAAGATTTAACTGCACAAGCTAACGTTTTATCACCAGCTTATACGGGTTATCATGAATCTGAAGGAGATCCAACTCCAGAAAAAGTCTATGAAACTGCCCGATTAGCCTACGATTGGCTTGTTAATGTAAAAGGTTATAAAGAAAATCAAATTACAATTCTAGGTCACTCTCTTGGTGGATCTCCATCAACTTACTTAGCTAGTATCAGACCACAAGCTAAAAGATTAGTATTAATAAACACCTTTAGTAGTATTCAGAGCATGTGTTTTAGAAGTTATACAATTTTATGTGGTTTCACTGGTGGGGTTTTTAACTCTGCTGAAAATGCTAAAAAAGTGGAGATTCCAGTTAGACAATTTGGTTATAAAAACGACCTAACAGTTCCTTTTGAAGAGGGAAAAACTTTATATACCTATTTTGAAAAAAGCCCAGATAAAAAGTTTATAGAATTAGATGAGTTTACTCATACTTTTCCTAACTTTAAAAAAGTTTTTGCAGAGGTCAGCTTTAGTTAGTTTTTTAATCTTTGGTCAGACATTTTCCAATTAAGGCAGCCCTGAATTTATTTCAGGGTCTTTTTTTTGGATTGAAGTAAAAAGTGAAGTAAGAGAGCTTTTACTAATCAGCAATTCTTAACTCTTTAGGGTAAAAGGTGTTAATCCTTTTTTCGTTTACTTTTGCCCAAGATAAAGGTATATTTTGGTAAGTTAAAATAATCCAGTCACTCTTTGTGTGAACTTCTTGAATCATGAGACCATCGATTTCTAAGGTTTTACCTTGCATCACCTCAAGACTTTTTTGTTCACTAATTTCTAGGGTAGGGATGTTTTTATTTTGCTGACAGCATAACAAAGTTTGGTGATGAGGAACAAACTCTTTATGTCCAAAAGTACCCACTTTAAAGCTATATTTGTGAACTCTAAAGTCTAGTTCAAGAAATTTTAAAATATCTTTATGGTGCATTTTATTGATAGCCAAAACCTGATTATCCTTTTTATATAAGAAAAAGTTGTTTGTATTTTGAATAAACTTTGCCACTACTTCTAAGTCTTGTTTGTTTAGTTCTTTAAACACAAACTCAGATTTTTTAGGCTTGAATTCATTCGTTAAAACCTTTTCAAGTCTAGCCTTTTTCTTGAAAATAGCAAAAGAAAACCCTTCACCATCAAGCTTGTGTGGTAACATTTTATAACACCCCTTTTGAAGGCTAAACAGATTCCACTCTTTATTAAATTCTAAATCAATTGCTTCTAATTCTGGGTATTTTTCTAGCAACCAAGTTGTGATATCTTCGTTTTCTATTTTGTTAAAAGTACAAGTTGAATAAACCAAATAACCACCAACTTCAATTGCTGGTAAAATATTTTCTAAAATTTCTTTTTGTCTGAGGGCATCCTTTTTAACCATTTCCAAAGACCAGTGATTCCACAAAAAAGCGTCTTTTCTAGCTAAACCTTCGCCACTACAAGGAGCATCGACTAAAACACAGTCAAAAAACTCTCCAAGCCTTGAGAAATCCTGACCCTGATTTTGAGTTACTACAACATTAGAATTTCCCCATTTTTCGAGATTGTCGATCAGCTTATGAACTCGTTTTGTAACCACTTCGTTGGCTATTAAAAGGCTTTCTGGGGTTATTCTGGCAAGGGCCAAAGTACTTTTTCCACCAGGACTAGCACACAAATCTAAAACTTTTTTTGGCTGCAATTGGCTTAAAATTTCACCTAAAATCATGGAAGAAGGTTCTTGAGAATAAACCGCTCCTAAGTGCCAAAGTGGATCATTTTTGTAAGTTTTTTCAGGTAATACATACTCTGCATCTAGTGACCAAGGTACAGGATTTTTAAGAGTTGGTAAAATTTTATTTGGATTATAACGAGTGGCTCTTTTGGAGGTTAATTTTAAGGATTCAATAAAGCTAAAAAACTCTTTTTTATCAGTAAAAATAGGTTCTACGGTGTTTATAAAATCTTGTGGTATTGGGGCTGTTTGCATAAATGAAAAATGTATAATAAAATCGTGTAGAAAGTTAAGATTTCAAACAAAATCAAAAAATCAAAGACAAAAAATGTATCGACCAAATACTTATAATCAAAACCCTAATTGGCAAGGCGACCCCTACAATCAAAATAATGGATATTACCCACCTCAAAATAATAATGGATACAATCCTTACCAAAATCATCCTAGTTTTCAACAATATTATCCTCAGAATTTATCTCAGCCTCAGCAGCAAAACAATTCTTTTAGAAACTTTAACCAACAACTACAACCTGCTTCAGTAATTACCCAAGAAGAGTTAATTGCTAATCATTTAGAGCAAACCAGAAAACAAAGAAAATACAGACAGGTTCCGATCAGAACTAAAGTGGTAGAAGATACACATCAAGAATTACAGCGAAGGCTTTTGGGCAAAGTGGTTGAAAAGTCAGCTAACTCAACTAACAGTAGTATTGTTCCTGTAAATATTTACGTTCATAAAAATCAACCTGTAAGTCCTGTTCAAAGTGAAGCTAGGAAAGAGATTAAAACAAACCCATCTTTTAAAAATTCACAACCTTTTACCTCTCAGCAATCTGCTATTAATCCAACCTTAAACAACACTGATAATAAAAGTTTTGCTTCCAAGATTGAATCAGATAATGAAATTTTAAAATCTTTTAGTATTAAAAAGAAGCCCAATTTTTCAATTTATCAAAAAGATTTCGAACCGAACAAGGCTTCAGCCAAAACCTCTAAGGTTTCTCAAACTCATTCTAAATTTCCTAAAAAAATCTCAAAAAGAAGAACTAAAGTTGCTGCTATAATTTCTATTTTTTTGTTATCAGCTAGTATTTTTGGGATAAGCGGTTTTAGTTATTATCAAAAATTCTTTAAACAAACACAACCAACAGTTGCTGGAGCTATGGAGGTAGCCAAGCCAAAAGTTGTTAATTATGATGAATACAAAACTTGGATCGAGTCTAAAAACGAAGGTAGCTTTTCTGAACCAGATTTAGATTTAGATAAAGATCAGCTTAGCAATTATGAAGAATTTTTAATTAGTTCAAATCCTATTTCAGCCAATACTTGTGATCCAAAAACAAGTGATAGTAAAAATTTGTTTCAACTTATAAACCCAGCTACTTGTAAGCCAATTGACTTGAAAGATGAAAACCAAGCTAAACTCTTCGGTACTCTTTTGAGTGTTTCGGATAGTAGCCAGCGTTTTGTAGAAAGTTTTGTTGAAGATTCTAAAGCTAATTCTACAGTTACAAACAGTTCAGTTTTAGATTTATTTGGTGTAAAAGAGTATTCTGAAATAGATAAAATTACCAACGAAAGTTTGGATCAAAAAGCCACTCAGGAAAACCTTAAGAAAGATTACTTAAAATCTATTCAAAAAACTAAAGATTATATTGATAAGTACAGATCTTACGAAACATATGATAGAAATTATGATTCTCCAGTGCATCCAGCAGTGTATTTAGAAATGTCCATAAAGTACGGAACTCCACTTAAATACATGTTGGCCATTGCTCGTACTGAAAGTCGTTTTGGTACTGATAGATACACAAATAGTGGAGCCTTAACTAGACCAGGTCAGTTTCAAAATATCTACTCCATGGGTCTTACTGATAGCGGAAGTAACTTTGGATTTATGGCTTGGGAAGAAGGGGTTGAGTCTTTTGGTAAGTGGTATAAGAAATTTCAAGACAGGGGTGTAGGGGATTGTAATAAATGGAGAATATATAATCCAAATGGTGACTATTGTTCCAAGATAGAAAATTTGGCTGCCGAGATTGAAGTTTTTTTAAAGTCTTAATTTAAATCATTTTTAGGAATAAATTTGTTCTCTAAAATAGAGTTTTAATATAAGTATTTGAAAACTTTTTGCAAATAAAAAATTCCTCTAAATTAAGAGGAAAACATTTTGAATTTATTTGGTGGGTATGGGTGGATTTGAACCACCGACCAGTCGCTTTGCGACTCTGCTACTTCGTATCAGGCAGACTTATGAGCTAAGTTCTGCTATTTATGGTCGAACAAAGTCCGATCCTTCTCAGCATTCACTTCGTTATGCTTTCTCTCAATCGCCACTTGGCTTTGGTGGGTATGGGTGGATTTGAACCACCGACCGCAGACTTATAAGATCTGTGCTCTAACCCCTGAGCTACATACCCAAATCACATTAAATCTGATCTAAGTTTCTAAAATCGGTCAAGTAAAACTGATTGTAGTTCAATTAATTTGGGTCAAATTTACTCTTTTGTTTCTATATATTCAAACGGGAAAGGATCTCCCCAATATCTTTGTCTGCTAAACACCCAATCTCGGAATTTAAAATTAATCTGCTTTTCACCCTTTCCAAGGTCAACCAATTTATTAGTAATTTTTTGCTTTGCTTCTTTTCCATCTAAACCACTAAACTCACCAGAGTCGAATAAAATTCCATATTTGGTAAAAATATCTCCATTTTTTAACTTTTCCTCACAGTTTTCTCTTGGCTTTCCGTCTTCACTAATAGTTTCTTTGAGAGGAATGTTGTATTTTAAAGCAAATTCTACGTCTCTTTCGTCGTGAGCATCTGCCATAACTACCCCAGTTCCGTAATTAGCTAAAACAAAATCGGCAATCCAAACAGGAATTTTATCTCCTCGTAGTGGGTGTTTAACAAAACTACCTGTGAAGACTCCAGTTTTTTCTTTGTTAATTTGCCTCTCTCGTTCACTTTTGGCTTTGGCTTTTTGGATGTATTTTTCAACCTCTTGCCTAAATTCTGGTTTGGTTATCTCTAAAACCATCGGGTGTTCTGGAGCCATTACTAAAAATGTGGCTGCATAAATAGTATCAACTCGGGTAGTGAAAGTGGAAAGTTTGGTAGGTTTTGACATACAAAAGTCTTATTTATTGTAGAATTTCACAAGTATTTTGGTTAGTCAAACAGAGAAGAGTTATTTTTTAACTAAATAAAGTGTCTTGACCGCTAGTTTTTATCTTCCACCTATCGTCTTCGGTTCTTTCAGCAATATCTTCCAAAACTCTTAAAATATCTTGGTTTTCAGGTGTGATTCCATTTTTAAGTAGTGGAATAATTTCCCAACAAATTTCATCAAAAGTAGGCAATTGTTTTTCTCGTTCTCTACGATTTAAAAGACTAATTAAATAGTATTTTATCCTTAATTCTAAAGGGATATGAGTTCTAAATTTTTTATTTTCTCTGATAAAGTATTTTTGTGAATTAAAATCGTAGTCAAAATTGGCTGTCAAAATTGGAGTTAAATCGCTATATTCTTTGCTTAAAATATCCAAAAAACCAAGTTCCAAACCTTGGATAACCAAGGCGTCATTGATTTCTTCCAAAGTTGCTCCATGATTTTTAGCAATAATTCCTTCGATAGTCTCCAAAACTATAGCTGCAATATCTGTACCCAAATTTGCTTTTAGGATATTTTTTGGACTGCGGACTTTTTTGAAATTGATAATCAGTTGTCCAGCGATTACAGTAAAAGGATTTTGTCGTTTTTTAAAGCTAGTTTGCCCATTTGCTTGCTTGACTGCTCCTGCGTACTCAAATCCCATCTTTTCAGCTGTTTCTACGATAATATGCCAGTAGTGGGGATCTTTGTGAGCAAAAACAAAACTCATCCAGCGATCAAATTTTAGCACCCTGTACATTTCAGATATACTTTTAGCTATCAAGTCCGAATACTCATGTTTGGTCTTATTATGGCTACCTCCCTCGATGGCTTCTTTTTCAAAATCCTCTTCAGTTACGGGCAAATCCAGCCAAGCATTCCACATTGCTGACAAATCCAAATAAGCAATTTTAGCTCCGTAAGGTGGGTCAGTATAAATATAATCTACAGATTCGTCTTCAACTTTATTCAAATCAGTAGCATCACCTTTATAGACTTGTAAATCTTGAATAGTTTTTTGGTTAATTTTGTCCTTGATTTCTTGTTTGGCTGAAATTATTTTCTTCACTTTGTTTTCAAATGAATTTATCAAATTTAATTCAACAGGAGTTTTAGCTACTCTGTATCTATAATAAGCGAAAGCAGCAGCATTTCCAGCATTTTCTCCACGAGAACTAGAGGCATGATAGGTTAAGTTGTGTTTGGTAACTGTACTTGAAAAAGCTAATAAAAGTGAATTTTGAATACTTTTGTCTTTTACTTTTTTGATTAAATGCTTCAAAAAGGCTAATTCGGCAGTTTGTAGCGAGCTAAATAATTCAGCTACAGTTTGGACATCGGCAGTTTTATCGAGCTTTATATTTTTTAGGTTTTGCCATTCAGTTTTATATTTTTCAAGATATTCTTGAGGTTTTTCTTTAATTTTATTCTCTTCGTTTTCATACTTTTCTTTAATTTTTAAAAATTCTTCATGTAATTTAGCAATATCTGTAGGCTCACAAAGACTGTTGATTATAAAAACTGGTAAAGGATTGAGGTCGATTCCAATAGTTTTGCGAGCTTGCATTAAAGATTCGATACTAGTAACACCACTTCCTACAAAAGGATCTAGTACCAAATCTCCAGGCTGGGTAAAATGCTTGATATAATGACTAACAATATTCCAAGCTTGTTTGGTAAAATATCCGTGAACTCCAAAATGCCTAGCAGTTGACTGTTTTTTTACTGGTATTTCTTTTGGTAATGGTCGGTTCAAATAATCAAAGTCTGGTTGTAAAGCTGGCGACACGGTGGTCGCCTCTACGGAAAGGGAATTGGGTTTGTTGAAATTTTTTGGTGAAAGGAGTTTTTCTAACTTACCCCAATAATAATCAATTTCTTGAAGATCGAAACGAAGTAGGTTCTGGCTACTTTCTTTTTCCCAAAGGACAAATTCTCTTCCGTTGCACATTGCAAAATATTTAGCACGAATTTCTGGATGAATAGCATAACCATAAACCTGTCCATCATCTTCACACTTTTCTTTTGGAGATTTCGCATCAAGAACACAAATTGAAAGCCCATTAGTTTGTAATAGATAATCTGGTATTTCAGTTATTTGTCTTTTATTTGATCCAATTTTGTAAAAAGGATTTCTCAAACCTTTGTGTGATAAAATTTTAGCATCTTCTGTTGACCTAGAATAACCAAGTTTGATTAAAATTGGCATTATCAGGTCTTCCCGTACAGAGTCTTCTTTAAAATCTGGTGAATTTAACAAATCAAAGTTGAAGTTGGAAAACATAAATACTTCTCTTAAAGAGGTCTTAGAAGTCTATCTAATTTTTACTTCGCCTCATTTTCCAAGATTTCAGCTGGAACTAGATCTGGAGTGACTTTGAAAATGGTTCGGGAAACTTCTTTATCTACCTCTTGTAAAAGATTGATGAAAATGTTTAAACCTTCTTCTTTAAATTCAGTAAGAGGGTCTTTTTGAGAGTAACCTCGAAGTCGTACAGCATCTTGTAAATGTTCGATTGTTACCAAATGTTCTGTCCACAAAATATCGATTGCTCGTAGGAAAATAAACCTAACCATCGCACCTTTTTCTACAGGAGTGTAGTCAGTCCATCTTTTATTCATTTGGAATTTGATTTTATCAAACAAAAAGCTAGCTACTCTTTTGTATTTGTATCTTTCATCTTTCATCAAAACTTCCAAAATTTCCGAGTCAAAATCATGTAAAGAAACAACACTTTTTAGATCTTCGCTGGTAGTTTTTAGCTCTTTTTGGTAAATTTCAGCATTTTTTCTTTTTGGTGGCTGCACTTGACTTACAGCTCGTAAAGTTTCTCTTTGTAAAGATTTTTCAACTTCATCTTGCCATTCAAAACCATCGTTTAAAAGTACTTTTTTGCGTCTAGCATAGATTACACTTCGTTGGCGATTGATTACATCATCGTATTCGGTAACGTGTTTACGGATATCAAAGTTTTGTCCTTCAATTTTCTTTTGAGCCTGTTCGATCAACCAAGAAAGCTGTCCATTAGAAATTGGTTCATCATCAGCAATTGGTAAAATACTGTAGTACCCAACTCGGTCTCCTCCAAAAATTCTGAGGATAAAATCTTGTAAAGAAACATAAAACTGACTTTCTCCTGGATCTCCTTGTCTTCCAGCTCTCCCTCGTAACTGGTTATCAATTCTTCGGCTTTCGTGCCTCTCACTTCCAATTACGTGCAAACCCCCTAAGCTTTTAACTTCTTCGTGTTTCTCTCTCCAATCTTCCATTTTTTCATGATTTTCTGGTGGCTCGCCTCCAAGCTTGATGTCAATTCCACGACCTGCAATGTTGGTAGCTAAAGTTACAGCTCCTTTTTTACCAGCTTCAGCGATAATTCGGGCTTCTTGTTCGTGGTTTTTAGCGTTTAATAGTTGGTATTTTACCCCAGCTTCATCAAGATATTTAGCAAGTAGCGAATTTTTCTCGATGGAAGTTGTGCCAATCAAAATTGGCTGACCCTTAGCATTAATAGCTTTTACGTCTCTAGCAATTGCTTTGAATTTACCGTCTTCAGTTTTGAAAATTTTATCAACAAAATCTTTTCTCACAATCGGTTTGTTTGTTGGGATTGTAACTACCAAAAGTTTGTAAATTTTGAACAATTCCTCTGATTCAGTGCTAGCAGTTCCAGTCATTCCGGCTAGTTTTTTGTATAATCGGAAGTAGTTTTGGAAGGTGATCGAGGCTGTAGTTTTGCTTTCTGGTTGAATATTTAGACCTTCTTTAGCTTCGATAGCCTGGTGTAAACCTTCGTTGTAACGACGACCAAACATCAATCGACCTGTGTTTTCATCTACAATAATAATTTCTCCATCTTTAGCGACATACTCTTTTTCTCGTTTAAATAGAGCTTGAGCCTTTAAAGCTTGGTTAAGGTGATGAACAATGGTTACATTTTCTACAGAATCGTATAAATGAGTAATGTTTAACATTCTTTCAATTTTCTCAACTCCTAATTCGGTTAGGGTTACAGTTCGGCGTTTTTCATCTACATCGTAGTCAAGATCTGGGTTTATTTTTGCAACAATTTTGGCGAAGTTTTTGTATTCTTCTGAAGAGTCTTTATCTTGAGCTGAGATGATAAGGGGAGTTCTGGCTTCGTCGATTAAAATAGAGTCAACTTCATCTACAATAGCTACATGGTGACCAGCTTTTTGAGATATTTCGCTAGGTGTGTTTGCCATGTTGTCACGCAAATAATCAAATCCAAATTCGGAATTTACTCCATAAACAATATCGACAGGCTTATCTGCTTTTTCATCAAAATAAGCTCGTTTTCGATCGCAAGGAATAAGGTGTTTTACGTCCAAAACCGTGCGTGATTCTTGTTTCTCACCATCTTCGTATGTTTCCAAAAGTCCAGCAGCTCGTTTCTTTTCAGAATTTTCATCACTCCCAGCTCCAAGTTTAAAGTAAAAACTAGCCTGGTTTTGAATAACTCCAACAGTTAGTCCCAAAAAATTGTAAATTTGACCCATCCAGCTAGCACCAACACGAGCAAGGTAGTCATTTACAGTAACCAAGTGAACTTGATTTTTTTCAGGTAAAGCGTTTAGATAACCAACCAAGGTTGATACCAAAGTTTTTCCTTCTCCAGTACGCATTTCAGCAACCCGTCCTTCATGAAGCACCATTGCTCCAATAAGTTGAACAGGAAAGTGTTTTTGACCGATTGTACGGTGAGCCGCTTCTCTAACTACTGCAAAAGCCTCAGGTAAAAGCTCTTTTAGTTTCTTTTCAATTTCTTTTTCATCTTTAATCCCTTTCATGCGGTTTCGAAATTCTTGGGTCTTCCCTCTTAATTCCTCATCTGACAAAGCTTTAGTTTTTTCATCCAAATCCAAAACTTGTTGCACTACCGAATCGTACCTACCAATTTCTTTTTTCTCTCCAACTACACTACTAAAAAACTTGGAAATAAGACCTTTGTTTTTATCGTTATGAGTGGTGGTTTTGTAGCTTATTGAGGTAGATTCTGGTTTAATTTCAGCAGAAATTTCTACTTTCATTTTTGGTTCTGTTTCGGTGATTTTGTCAGAAACTGGCTTCTTGGAAACAACTTTTTTGTGCTTTTTAGTCGTAGTAGTTTTATTCATAACTAGATGATAGTAAATAATTTGGGAATTTGCTTTGGAGGTTGCTTTGGTACAGTTATTTTGTCAAGAAGTAAAGTAATAGTCGGTTGATTTAGATTAGGCTTTTGAAAATTGTGTCGCTTGTTTGATTTAATGAGAAAAGCTGTTTGATAAATTATTTTTGGGTTTGTTTAAAAAACGATGAAATGCGAAGTTAGTAGATTTAAGTTTTTGACTTTGACGAAGAAAAATAAACCGCATAGCAGTTATTTATATGCCAAAAGATCTTCACCTTTTTGATAGTTACCAAAGAAAAGTTTTGCCGATCCAGTGCAGCGAAGAAGATAAACTAAAAATTTACGGCTGTGGTCCAACAGTATATAATTATCAGTCTATTGGAAACATGCGAGCAGTCTGGTTACCGGATACAATTTCAAAAGTTGCTAAAATTGCCGGGTACAAAACTGAGTGGGTTAGTAACATTACCGATGTTGGGCATTTGGTGGATGATGGAGACGATGGTGAAGACAAAATCGAGAAAGGTGCCAAGCGAGAGCAAAAAACCGTGGAGGAAATTATCAACTTTTATGTACAAGATTTTAAGGATCAGTGCGGGGCATTAAACTTTGATTTGCCAGCTGGAAAATACCAACCAAAAGCTACACAATATATTGGTGAACAAATGGTTTTGGCTTTGGAGCTACTGCGAGATGGGAAAGCTTACCTGACAGATGACGGGATTTATTTTGAGAATATCCCACCAGATACAACATCTCCCCAACCCTTGTGGAACAGAGAAACACCCCCCCAACCCCCTTCAAAGGGGGAGTACATCAAGCTTACTAGTGTTCTTGAGGATAGGGATGTGTATTCTTCTACCTTTAGCCACCCCCCCAGCCTTCAAAGGGGGAGTACAAAGTCTAGGTTAGAACTTGCTCGGGAACACAAATTAAACAAAGAAGGTTGGGATTTTGTAGTTTATAACAATAAGTTGAATAAGTTTTCTAAAGAAATGCGAAAAAACCCCACGAAAGCGGAGAAAAAGTTTTGGGATGTTGTCCGTAAAGATAAGTTGTTGGGTGAATTTACCTGGAATCGACAAAAACCTATAGATAATTTTATAGCTGATTTTTACTGTAGGGAGTTGAAAGTGGTTATTGAAATTGATGGAGGTGTGCATAATTCTGAGCAAGCCAAAGGCTACGATAATGAGAGGGATAATATCCTAAGAGGTTTAGGTTTAGAAATGCTTAGATTTACAAATGATGAAATACTAGTTAATCCAAATTCAGTTTTGGCACAAATAAATGATTGGGCTAACTTATCACCTACGAGCTTTCAAGTCGAGAATACCCCCCCCTTGAGGGGGGTTGGGGGGATGTCTCCATTAAAGGGGTTAAGCCAAATTATTGAAACGATTCAAAATCTCCAAAAAGAAAAACCAAACAAACCTTTGATAATAACTATCGACGGGCGAGGTGGGAGTGGAAAGTCAACTTTTGCTGAAAAATTGATTGAACTAATCCCAAATTCAGCTGCAATTGAACAAGACAAATTTTTGGAATTTATGAAAGGAATGGATACCAAATCTGACTCCTGGAACCATCGAAATTTTGAATTAGATAAACAATCTTTGCAGGAAGAATTGGAAAATCACAAAGATAAAAAAGTGATAATCCTAGAAGGCATAAAAAGTTTTGCAAATATTGAATCTGATCTAAAAATTTGGCTTGATTCTAGTCAAAAAGATAACAAACAAAGAGCTAAAAAAAGAGATGTAAAAGGTGAAGTAAATTCAGATGGTTTTGAAATATTTTGGCAGGAGTTTGAGGTACATTCTCAAAAATATATTCAGGATTTTAAACCCGAGGAAAAAGCTGATTTCATAGTTTCGATAGAAGGTGATGGGTATGAGGTAATTTCAACTGATGACACAGAACTCGAAAAAATAGTTGGTACTATTAATCGACTCAAAAAAGATAAAGGTGATAAACCAATTATAATAGCTATTGATGGTCGAGGCGGGAGTGGAAAGTCAATTTTAAGTAAGAAAATAGCTGAAAATCTCGAGGATGTAGAAGTTTTAGAATGTGATGATTTTTTTGATTTTGAAAAGCTAGATGAAAAGGTTTTTTTCTGGGATAAAGAAAGATTTAAAACTCAAATTCTAATACCACTGACTCAAGGCAAAGAAGCTATCTTTGAAAGCAATAATTGGATAGATCAAAAACTAGTCGGTAAAATAAATAAAACTGTGCAATCAAAAAAATTTATTATACTTGATGGTTTGTGTACTTTGCAACAAGATTTGATCAAGTATTACGATCTTAATATTTGGGTTGAAAAAGAATTAGAATCATCACTTCATGCCGCTAAAACACGAGATGTAAATGAGAGAAATAGAGCAGAACAAGAATTTCATGAATTGTGGGATAAATGGATTCCAGTTCAAGAGAAATATATCAATTTAGTAAAACCCCAGGAAAAAGCTGATATTATTATTTCTACTGAAAATGGTGGGTATGAGATTTTGGAAGATAGAACCAATCAAAACTACACCGGTCGTAACATAATCCAAACCGAAAAAAGAAATCCGCATGATTTTGCTTTGTGGAAATTTGTATCCGAAAATAGTTTGCAAAAATGGAAGTTTAATCAGTTTGAAAATACTGAAGATTTGATGATTGAGATTATTCAAACCCTCGATTCTAAAGATTACGATTTACCAAATAGATGGGGTTGCCCTGGTTGGCACAGTGAGTGCGTGGCGATGATTAGTGAGATACTTGGGCATCAGAGATTTTCTGGAAAGTTTGGGCATCTTCTCAAAGATAATTTGTATGAAATCGACATTCATACCGGCGGCGAAGATCATATCGATATTCACCACAAAAATGAAATTTTACAATCCAAAGCTCTTGGTTTTCATTTGTCCAAATATTGGGTTCACAACAAATTTGTGCTGGTTGATGCTAAAAAAATGAGTAAGAGTTTGGGGAATGTTTTTTTGGTTAAAGGCGATTTTAAAACAACAGGTTTTTATAGTTTCCAAAACCCGCCAACTCAAGATTTTAGCGAGGAGTTTAAACAGCAGATTATTAAGAAATATAAGGAGCTGAAAATTTATGATTTGAATAAAAATCTAAGTGAAGTAGAAATACCCCGTCAGTCTATGACTGCCACCCCTTCGCAAGCAAAGGGGAATATGGAGTTTGAAGAACAGTCCAAAAAAGAAAGTGTATTTTGGCAGAATTTTAGTTTCGACCCCATTGCTTACAGGTTGATGCTAATGGAACATCACTACACTGAACAGATGAATTTTACCTGGGAAAAGCTTTGGCAAAGCCAAATGAGACTCTGGAATTTGCGAAAAGATGCTGCTAGAATTATCAGTTTTGCAACTCAAAATAAAACTAAACCAGAAACCGATCAAAAACAAATTCAAATACTTTTGGACTATCTTTTAGATAATTTAGATACACCAAAATTTGTGGAAAAATACCAGAACTTTTTGGGAGATGTTATAAATGAAATTGCAAAAAATAATGTTTTAAACCCTAAAAATTTGGGAGCAATTCTATTTTGGGAAAAGGAACTTTTGAAGTTAAATTTTAATCCAAAAATATCACCTGAAGTTATTGAGTTAATCGAGCAAAGGCAAGAGGCAAAAATTGCCAAAGATTATCAAAAATCTGATCAAATTAGAGTTCAAATTCAGGCTCAAAATCTGCAAGTTGATGATTATAGTTGGGGTAGTGGAGTTTGGAAGAGATTAAATTAAATATGAAAAAAATAATTTTTGTTTTTATTGTTTTATTACTATTAGCTTTATTTGTATTCGGTGGTTTTGTGCTGTATAAGAAATTTAAAATATCCGAAAACCAAAAGTCAGTAGCTAAAGTCTTTAACAACGAAATAAATGTTCAAAGAATTAAACCATCTCAAACTGATAAAGAAATTAACGATCCGAATAATGATTATCTTGTGGCAACTTCTAAAATTTCAGAAAAAACAAATAAACTGGTTATTTTTCTTCCAGGGACTTTTGGCAATCCTGATGACTACTCCTTGCTAAACTCATGGTTAGCAGATCAAGGTTATTATAGTATTTCTATTAGTTATCCAAATGATTCTGCAGTTGTGAGTGTTTGTAAAAACAGCTTTGACGAAGATTGTGCTGGTAAAATCAGAGAAGAGCGTTTTAGCGGCAAAGACAAAAGTGAATTGGTAAAAGTTAGCCAGTCTAATTCAATTGAAAATCGTATTCAAAAACTTTTAGTATACCTTAAGAAAAATGATAAAAACAACAACTGGTCACAGTTTTTAAAAAATGATGAGACTAATTGGTCAAATATTATTGTTTCTGGACATTCTCAGGGTGGTGGGATGGTAGCCTACATAGCTAAAAAAAGATTGGTTGATAGGGCGGTTATGTTTTCAGGGCCTGGAGATTGGGATTACAAAACCGAAAAATCTTCTAAATGGCTTTACGAATCAAGTATAACTCCAGCAAACCGGTATTTTACAGTTAGGCACGTAAAAGAACCATCAACAGAAATCATTCAGTCGAATTTTGAAGCTTTGGGTTTGTCAGAATTTGGTCCTGAAAAAGAATATACAGATTATTCTAGTCTAAATAATACACATCGGATATTACTAAAAATTGAACCAAAAGAAGCTAGTATAGGGATTTTTAACAATTTTCACTCTGCATCAGTTACTGACAAATTTACTCCAGTTGATAAAGATGGCAAGCCCATTTTAAATGATGTTTGGAAGTTTTTATTTTCAACCTAAAGTTAATTCTATTTACTATTCTAACTTGACAACCATACAACCAAAAGTATAAGTGCTGTTTGTAGATAAGAATTCAAATACAAAATGCAAACTAAAAATTCTTCAAGCTTATCGAAAGTTAGTACCTATTCTTTAATAGTTAGTTTAGCTTTGGTTTTGTTTTCTTTAATTTCCTCACTGATTAGTTTTGTAGGCTCTTTTTTTATTTTTCAGTTTGGTTTTAAAGATAAATTTCTAGCTTTAGATTATACTCAGAAACTTAGCTCTGGTATTTTGGTGGTTGCTATTTTGATGGGGATTTCTTTATTTTCAGCCAACAATTTTTTGAGTGTTCGTATGGAAGAGATTGAAGAAAGTGTAGGTTCGGTTTTATTATCGATTTTATCACTCATTTTATCAACTCTACTATTGGTTCTTTTTTATTTTTCTTTTAGCTATTTTATCAGCTATTTAAGTACTCGTTTTTGGTCATAATATGAAATTTAGTAACAACTTCAACTTCAATAGACGCACACTTTCTTCGTATTATGTGTCTATCTTAATAAGTTATTTTTTGATTCAGCTGATCGAGCCGCTGGTTAGAAGTTGGACGATCTTTTTTGCTAGCTATTTTGCGGTATCAGACTCTACAGCTTTTTTGTCCACCGGCAGACAATGGGTTATTTTTTTCATAATTTGTTTGCTTATTTTGATTTTAGTTAGGCAGTTTATTGCTGAACCTTTGACACTTTTTGTTGATACAGATGACGGAAAAGGTTGGGAAGCCTCCATTTTAGTTTTAGTTTTGCTCGGGTTTTATGCTTATCTACTAAATCAAATTTTTGAATATCCTATGCCTCGTGAATGGTGGTCTCCAAGTTGGTTGGTGAGATTATTAGGTGGTTATAGAGCTACTTATTTACCAGGAATTGCTAGAGCTAGCTACCAAGAAGAGTGGTGGCTTTTACCTTGGTTTTGGTTTTTAGCTCCAATCGGGATAATATTTGCACGCACTAAGATTGCGATTAAAGAATAAGTGGTGGTTAAATTTAATCAGATTAGGTTTTAATTATTTAAGATTTTGGTTACAAAAAAAACTAGAATTTTAAAGCTCTCAAGAGTTGTATTTTTCTTGACAAAACGCTGGTTTACAACTTTAAATTAAGTTGATGTTGCCGTGGTGGCGGAATGGTAGACGCGAAGGACTTAAAATCCTTTGTCTTTACAGACGTGAGGGTTCGAGTCCCTCCCTCGGCACCAATAAAAAATCTTTTACTTAGAAGAATTAACCGATTTCAAATATTTGATATTTTCATAAACACCTTTTTTAGGGTGTATTTTTTTTGTTTGAATTAAATTTGCCTAAACCAAAATCTTACTATATAATAGTGGTAGTTGGCTAAAACTTTAGCTCAAAATAAATACAAAAACATATACAATTTATGCCACAATTACCAGCAGTAGGTGCTACAGGATGGGGAACTACCTTACATTTTTAGAAACAGCTCATGATAATACTACCAGTGCTACCAATAGTGGTAAAATCAAACCAGCAGGGATTATAGGAGGGACTGAAGGGCAGGTTTAACAACAACGGCAAGTGGAGTGCCTGCTTGGGGAAGTGCAGCTGGAGGTGGAAACCTTGATTTTTCAGCACCAAATTTGTTATTTCTTCAAAATGAAACCTTAGTTGGAAATAGTATAGCAAATATTATTCCAGGAGATTCAACAAAAACAACTCTAGTAGGAATTGATTATTATGGCAATCTCGTTGCAGGAGCAACATCGTCATATGTATCTACTACTTTAGTCAAAAATGGAACTTTCGTACCATTTGACGCAAGAATAGGCTATATGACCTACAACGTAACATTTGGTTGGTACATGAAAGAAACCTTAAGTTTCCCTTTTAAAGTTGCTTCTAATCAGGTTATTAGGTTTATTACAGATGCTAATGTTCAGAGCATGACGCTTCAGCTTAGATGGGTTTAATAAATATCAAGCAACTCTCATACCCAGAAATTTGAGCAGAATCGATTGTAATTTTTGTATTAAAATAGCTTTGACAGAAATTTTAGGGATAAATAAAACAAAAAAAGCCTTGACTCAAACTTTCCCCTTCCAAATCCGTGGCGACTCTATGTTTCCCACACTCAAAAACCTTCAGGAGGTGGAGATTGTGGCTATTAGTTCAGATGAATCGATCGATCGTGGTGATATCGTGGTTTTTAGTTTGGATACAGATTCCTCCAAAACCGCCGACCAAAAACTTTGGCATGTAAAAAGGATTATCGGCTTGCCAGGTGAGCAAGTAATTTTTAGAAATGGTTCAGCTTGGACTAAAAACTCTCTAAACGAAGAATCTCAGTTAGATGAGTCTTATCTTCAAAACGATTCTAGCTACAAATTAGGGATCAGAAATTATACTGAAAATGGTAAAGGAAATGTGGACTATTTTGAGCCTATTTTAGACCGTAATCAATTTTATGTGTTGGGTGATAACCGCACAGGAAGTAGTGATTCTAGAAATTTTGGAGCTATTGATGTTGGTTTAATCAAATTCAGAGTGGTGGTTTGATTACCCCAACAAATTCTCCCAATCTTTAACGAATTTTATTAGCCCTTCTTCGGTTTGAGAATTGTAAATGTCATAACTTTCCCAAGGTTTGTTTAGATCAATTTCTTGGTATTTTGGCTCGGTTAGACTTGGTGAACTTAGATCAAGATGAGCGGGAATTTCGAGACCTGCTTTTTTCCATTCTAAAATTAGTGGCAGTGAAACTGTGATTATTTCTGGTTTGGTAATTAAAGAAGCTTGAAACTGAGCTAAACTTCTAAAACTAGCTGCCAAAACATGCACATGACCATCGCCCTTTTTGTACAATTTTAGTACATTTTCGAGTTGAGTTATGCCGTTGATATGATTATCAAAAAGTCTGCCGATAAAAGATGAATAAAAAACATCTCCAGGTTTTGCTCCCAAAGTTGCTGCATAAACTGCCGCTGCCTGCTCTGAGGTAAAACAGAGTGTCATGTTTACTCTTCCACCTTTTTTGACAAATGCTTCGCTAGCTCCAAGTCCAGCTTTGGTAGTTGGGAATTTGATGTGGGCATTTGGAATCCAAGCAAACATTTCTTCAGCTTGTTTGAGTAAATCTTCTTTGGTAGAATCAGGTTTGGCATCGACTTCGATTGAAACCGAACCTTGTGGAATTAAGCTAGAGATTTCTTGGATAATTTCTTTGTAAAAACCGTTTAAAGATTCTTTGGTAAGTTTTTGACCACTTTGAATTTTTTTCTGAATTTGGGGGTTTTTAGTTACAAGTGAGGGGTTGGTAGTTTGTCCGTCCAAAAAACCAAGTTCGGCTAGGGCTGTACGAGTTTCAGCTGGATCACCTGAGTCTAAAAATATTTTGGATTGTAAGTTGTTTGGCTTGTTCATATTTTGCTAAAATTAAATTAGTATAAAATTGAAACTTATCTCTCGCCATTTTTCTGTCAATGGAAATTTGTAGTTCTGAATTGAGTTTTATTCGCACAAACTTGCTAATTTTTTAAAGCCAGGTTTTAGTAGATTTGAATTATGGATTTTGACCCCAAAGAAATTATCAAAAACTTGCCTCACGAGCCTGGAGTTTATCGTTTTTATTCTTCCAGTGAAGATCCACTTTATATCGGAAAAGCTAAAGACCTCAAAAACCGAGTTAGTAGTTATTTTCAAGATGGGCGTCCTAAAAACCAGCGACTAAGTTTGATGATTTCTCAGATTGAAAGGATTGAATATACTGTTGTAAAAACTGAAAAAGAAAGCCTAATTTTGGAGGCAAATTTGATCCACAAACTTCAGCCAAAATACAATATTTTACTCAAAGATGATCGTAATTATTTGTATGTGCGGCTGACGAACGCCGATCCGATTCCAGGATTTTTCTTGACCCGCAGAAAATACGACCCACGAAGTGACTATTTTGGTCCATACACCAAGTTAAGCGGAATAGTCCAAACCATGAGGACTTTAAGGCTTATTTTTCCGTACTGCCAAGAAAAATTTCCCAAAAAAAAAGCTTGTAGTTATGTGGGGATTAAGCAGTGCGATGGAATTTGTGCGGGGCTTGAAAGCAAACAGGATTATCTCAAAAAATTAGATCAAATTAAAAATATTTTGAGTGGGAAAATTGAACCAGCCGAAAACTTTTTGACCCAAAAAATGCAAGAAGCGGTGGCAACTCAAAACTTTGAACTAGCGGCACTTTGGAGGGATAGATTAAAAATGCTTAAAGAAACCATCGCCGATCAAAAGATAATTTTGCCACACCCGCAAGATCTGGATTTGGTGACTTTGGTGGTGGACGAACCGGACGGAAATGGCTTGCAAATCGGAAGTGTTTTTGTGCAAACAATTAGAGAAGGGAAGATTATTAATGTGAACAATTTTTTGCTTAGCGGAAGTGAAGAAGAGAGTCAGGAAAATTCTGCAAATTCATTTTTAGAAAGATTTTTGGTGTCGTATTATTCGTCTCGAACTGAAAATGCTCCGGTTTTGGTGCAATCTTTTTATAGACAAAATGAGATTTAAAAATTTGGATTACAAAACTATGCCAAGATTAATGACGCACCTGGTCGCCAATTTCCCTGATCCAAAAGGGTATCAAGAGGCTCTACAAACCATGCTAGAATTTGATGTGGACTACTTAGAAATTCAACTCCCTTTCAACCACCCAGTAGGAGACGGACCAACAATTTATCAGGCAAACCAAGTCGCTCTGGAAAATCACCTAACTCTACAAGAACTTGTTCAGAATTCAGCTCAGTTAAAATCTAAAATTAAAAGCAAAACCAAGCTAATTTTGATGACTTACCTAACGCCAGTTTTAGCTTATGGAATGGCAAATTTGGGTGAGCTACTAAAAGAAAATGATTTTTTTGGAGTCATAATTCCAGACCTTCCTTTTGGATCTCCTGAACATTTGGAACTGCACGCAGCTAACCCTAAACTAGAAATAATTCCGCTAATTTCACCACTTACAAATATAGATAGATTAAACTTTATCAAACAATTTCTAATCCCAAATCAAGTAGTTTATGCAACAGCTAGAAAGGGTCAAACTGGAAACGGCTCAGATCTGGATAATCCTGAAATTCAGAAATATTTTAGTTTTTTAAAGGAAAATTTAGAAGGGTTTGAAATCGCAGTTGGGTTTGGAATTGCCCACAAAACTCAGGTAGATTTTTTGAGTGAATTAAATTTTATTTCAGTTATCGGCTCAGAAATTGTACGCAGGCTCGAAGCCGCTCAAAAAGAAGGCGGATTATATCAAAAAGCTGTGGAGGGTTTTTTACATGGGGTTTTGGGGTAGGGGTGGGTTAGGCTGATCTTTGTTTTCATGATTATCTAGCTCGTCAATATGAAACCCAAATTTTGGCAAAGCTTTGTCTCGAAGGTGAAGACACATAACACTTAAAACATCTTCCAAACTGTATCCTTTTTTATAAATATAATCCTTAATCGGGATAAAGTCGTCTTGGCTAGAGTATGGAGTTAAGACGGTGAGAGTGTAAGATTGAACATCATACGCACTTTTCGGATTTAGACTCCGCATAGATTCTGTAAGACTATCAAAATATTTATCTACATACTTGTCGCCACCAGAATCAGTCAACAGACTTATACCTTCATCTGTTAGTTTTAACGGACTGTTATTTGCCATAAGACCTTTGTTAACTTTCTTACTACTAAAGACTACCATCTTAATTTCTGTAAAACTGACTTCAATTGTTCTAATTTCTCTGATCAAGTCATCTTTGTTTGTGTCTACTTTACTACTTAAACTGTCTAACTTGCCTTCAAAGCTATTAAATTTTCCGTTAACTTCGTTTTTTAGCTCTTTCAGCTGATCCTTCACACCTTTTATGCTTTCATTCAAAGCTCCAAAAAAGTAAAACCCACCACCTACTGTAACAAGTAAGCTAATTAAGGTGCTAACTAAACTAAAGATAATTGATACATCCATAAAATTTACTATAAAATTATTATATACTTTTTGTTAATTGGGAATTTGCTTAATAGGGTACATCAAAACGCTCTTAGTCAAATTTATTTTTTCAACATTTATTTATTTCAAATTTTTGCAAACTGCTCTTTACCTAGTTTTTCCAAAACATCAAAATCAGTTTTTGTGCCTGACTGAGTATTTGTAATAAAAACATTTTCTTTTATTGCCATTATAAAAACGGGCTTTTCAGGTTCAATTATAAACCCAATACATTTTTCACCTACATCGCATGGTAATTCTTGTGCGGTTGGCACAGCCTTTTTAACCTCGCTTTTCGCATCATTTAATTGTAGTGATAGATCCGAACCTTCTTTATAGACTGATACTGATTGTTCAACCACTGAGTACAATCCTTGTACTTTTTCACTTGTACTTACGGTTGTAGTATAACCTTTTAGCCAATAATCTTTTGCTCCCTGTGAAATCTCGTCTTTGCTTCTTGGAGAATTAGAGACCAAGAAAGTATAATCTTTAAGCCCACCTTCTTTTTCATTAACAATTATTTTTTTTGGGTCTCTAGCTTCCACATTAATTTTTGACGAACTGCTAGACGTAGCAACTGATGCTTTATCATCTTTTTTAGCGATATTTTGTTGGCTGTAAAAATAGATACCCCCACCAGCAACGCTGATAAACAAAACCACACCTAAGATAATAACTATTATTTTATTCATAAATTGCAACAAATTTTCAAACACCTTATAAAATAGGGTTTGCTTTAAATTGTCAAGGTTTTAGCCGCTCAATTTCAACAAGTTTGTTGCCCCCCAAAAAACCATCACCACCTTTGATTTAAGTCACGATTTTGGCCTTATCTAGCTAAAAAATTGATTTGGCTGTGAACTACAAACTTTTACTTTCATACTTTTCCCCATAACTTTTGATAGCCTCTACTATAAGATGTAAGTCTGTGCCTTTTTGGGTTAAGCTGTATTCCACGCGGGGAGGGATTTCTGGGAATGAAACTCGTGTTAAAATATTTTCAGATTCTAGTAATTTTAACCTCTGAACAAGGGTTGAAGAGCTAATACCTTTTAGGGATTCTAAGAGTTCGTTAAACCTTTTTGCACCTTTCAAAAGGTCTCGAATAATCAAAAGTGTCCAAATATCGCCAATTATTTTACTAGCCGCCGCCATTGGGCAATATCCATTGATTTCTTTGTGTTCAGTAGATTTTTTGATTTTCAGCATATTCTATAGGTTTGTAGTTAACTACTGTTACATTAAATTAATCAAATTGGCAAGTTTATCAGCAATCTATTCTGATTTCTCGTTTGTGATTTTATACTAAATCTGGCTATATCTATATTGAAATCAACTCGACCATGACTTTATCTGGGGTGTAAAAAGTAAAAGTGAAATATTCTTTTCCGTGGTGCATAGCCATTTCTAGATTTTCTCGTAGAGCTGGGTTCAATTTTAGAATAATTTGTTTAGCAATGTTTTCAAGCTTTTCTCTGGTTTCAATTTCTAAAGCAAAATGTGACATTCCAACTTTAAATCTATCATATTTTTCACCTTCAAATTGTTGGGAGCTTGAAACAATTCCAATGCTCAAATTATCTTTAGAAAAAGCGACAAAACCACCATCTGTATAGACAAAGGTTTTTTGGAATTCTAAAATTTCGAATAAACTCTCAAACCAGCTCAGATTTTTATCAAAGTTGTTGATTGTTAGGTATAGGTGATTTATTTTCATATTTCTTTATTAAATCTATTTTTATTTCTGGCACGGGTGGAAGGAATCGAACCCTCGACAAAGGTTTTGGAGACCTCTATTATACCATTTAACTACACCCGTATGTAGCTTTAAATCAGTTTTATTTTGACCTATTTGTCAAGAATATCCTTAATCTTTTGGTAATAATTTTCTAGGTTTTTGTGAATTTGGGTCGAGCTTTTGAATTTGTTATTTAGAAAAGCTTTTGGGTAATTTGCTTGAATTTGGGAAAGCCAGTTTTGGCTATTTTTTTGCTCCAAAATGTAAAATTTATCTTTTACAAGTTCAGCATTCAATTCTTGATGTGAGTCTGGAAGTGGAATCAAAAAAGCTGGTTTGTTTAGGTACTCCAATTCGCTAATCGAAGCTAGTCCTGCTCTGCAAATTACCAAATCAGACAGACTCAAAATTGGTACCATTTCTGCCACAAAAACTTTGGTTTGAAAGTAATTTTCCCGTTTGATTTTAAATTGTTCTGTCTGCAAAATTCCTGTTAGGTGAATGATTTTAAATTTTACCAAAAGACTTTCCAAATTATCAATTGTCCACTTATTTATAGCTTCAGCTCCACTGCCTCCACCAAAGATAAACAGCGTGGGTTTGTCAGTTTTTTCTTGAAGAAAATTATACAGTTCAAAATTACTTTTTTGCAGGATTTGATGCAGTTCATTTTCAGTTTGATTGTATTTTTTTTCATCGATTGGATTGGGTGTTAATAAAGCTTTTGAGAAATTTTTGAAATGACTTTTTGTGTAATCAAAAACACACGAAACCAAATCAGCAAACTTAACTGTAACTCGATTAGCAAGCCCTGGTAAAGGATCTTGTTGGTGAATCAGAATTTTACTATTTGTAAGCCTCAAAAAGTTAGTAATTTTGCTACTAAAAATAATTGGAACTGCCAAAAAACTCCCAGTTGAAATTATCAAGTTTGGTTTGTATTTTAGAAGTAAAAAAATGGATTTAAAGAATGAAAAAATGAGTCTAAAAACATCTAAAAATGTTAAAAAAAGATTGGCGATTTTTTCTAAAAAAGTTTGATTTTTAAAGCTCAAAATTCCTAATTTCACTTCCGATAAAAATTCTAACTTCCAATTATTTTGGGTACACACTTTTTGTTCAAAACTATTTCTAACTCCAATAAAAATTGGATTGTATTCCGGCAAATTTTGAGCAATGGTAGGGAGTGGGAAAAAAGGACCACCTGTTCTGCCAGCAAGTAAAAAAATGTTTTTCATGGGTTAGATTTTAAAGAAATTCTAAAAAATTTAGTTTGGCAAATTTGGACTAATTGAAATACTTAATGAATTTAGCCCGTAATTAACCATCAATCATTTACAATTTACAATTTACAAACCCTTCGTTTGCCCAAAAGCTGTTTTTCTGTTTAGAATTTGACTTGTGTCTTTCGCAACCAACCCGACCTTTTCTAGAGAGTTTTTATCTGAATTAAATCAAGTTATCACCACCGATCAATGGAGCCAGAGTTTGTACGATTTACTTACTCCAATTCGAAATTGTCTATTAGCTGAAACCAATTTACTAAGTTTTTCCATCGCTCGCCACGCTGGAGCCCCAATCAAAATTGCATTTTTTGCCGAGTGGAATTATCAGATTTTAAGACTAACTGCTGATTCCAAGATTTTGCTAGAAGAAAATCGCAAATATTTCCGTAAAAAAGTTCCAGTCCGTTTGCGAGGAGTGCCTGGTTTGTATGATTTAATAGACAAACATATCAACGAAGTCTTTCAACCCAAACAAAATATTTTGATGAATCTTAAGTCTGAAGAATTAATGAATCAGCTTGGGCAAAACCATGAGTATTACAAAAAATACTTTAGTAAAGAGTTTTTAGCCAAATTTCAGCAAAGCGAAATGCTGGGAGTGCGTCCACTTTATCAAGAAACCGTAAATGTAAGTCAGTATCTGGAAGCTCAGGGTATGAGACTCGGTTTTATTAAAATTGGTTTGCCGGTTTTACTCGGATTTTTACACACTTTTTATTTGGTTCCTAAAAATTCTACTAAGAGCATTCGATGGGTTTTGCTCGAAGAAGTTTTACGGGGAATTTCAGCTCTCCACCAAACCGGAGAAACCAAGGATTTGCAAAAGTTTATTTACGCTAGCAGGTTAAACGAAAAAGAGGAGTTTCAGTGGTGGCAACAAGACGAAAGCAAACAACTTCAAATCGCACTTTCTAGCACTGAAGCCCGCGAAATCAGCAAAGAAGCCAGAGAAAAAATCTACCACAACACTAAAAACAACCTCGCCTCAGTAGGACTTTCCACCAACCAAAGAGAGATACTGGAAGACCTTTTGAACTGGACTTATAAGATGGGGTAAAATCAAACTACTCCTGCCAAAATTCGCTGGTTTTTTGCTCTATGTATTTTTGAAGTCTTTGCATGTCTGTTGGTAGTTTTGACAAATCCATAGTATCAACCATTTGGCTAATTTCTTCGTAGCTTTTGGTGTCTAGCCCAAGCAATTGATCTAGCTCTGAATCGAATCCGCTTTGACTTTGACCAAGCATGTTTCCAGCTCCACGAAGTTCCAAATCTTTTTGAGCCAGTTCAAAACCGTCATTGTATTGCACCAAATATTTCAGTCTTTTGGCGTATTTAAAATTCGGGTGAGTGACCAAAATACACAAATTATTTTCTAGATTATTTCTACCAATTCTACCTCGTAATTGATGCAAAGCTGCTAGTCCAAACCGCTCAGAATTTAAAATCAAAATCATTGTTGCAGACCCGACATCAACCCCAACTTCAACCACACTTGTTGCCACCAAAATTTGCTTTTCGGGGTTATCTTTAAACTCTTGCAAAATCTCTTTTTTTTCTTTTAGTCTGCCGTGAACTTGTAGTACTTTTCCTCTAAAAAATGACTCAAAATAATTGTAAGTTTTTTGCACATTCCAGACTTCATTTTCTTCCACTTCTTCGCCCTCTTCCACTTTCGCACAAATCACATAAACCTTTTCTCCAAGCAAAAGTTTGTTTTCAATTTCAGCAAAAGTTTGGTTTAATTTATCAAAAGTTATAACGTTAGTCTGGATCGATTTTCGGGTGGCAATTTTTTGCAAAAAATGGGGCTGCAAATATCTATAAACTGTAAGAGCTAAAGTACGTGGAATTGGGGTAGCTGAAAAGGATAAATAGTGAGCCGAAAGTTCTTGTTTTTCACTTGCATTTTTAGTCAAAACTTCACGCTGTCTTACTCCAAATCTGTGTTGCTCATCCACCAAAACCAAGTCAGGTTTTACCTCCGCATCAAACAGTAAAGCTTGAGTCCCAATCCAAAATATTTTTGCCTCAGCTTCAAACAACCTTTCTTTCTCTTTTAAAAACTCTTTTTTGGTTAATTTTTGTCCATTTAAAAAGTATTTTTTCCCAGCTACCAAAAACACCTCAAACCAATTTAGTAGTTCTGGATTTTGATTTTTTAATTCCAAAAGGCTTGCCGCGTGCTGACCTGCCAAAACCTCGGTTGGAGACATCAGAGCAACTTGGGATTTTGGTAAATTCTGCATGTAACAAAGTGCAATTACAAAAGCTACAATGGTTTTTCCACTTCCTACATCTCCAATTATAATACGGTTTACAGCCGAAATGAGATTATCTTTTGGCATAAAGTTTTTTTTATTCTAATTCAAACATTGACTCAACTTCAGACTCCCACTCATCATGTATATTTTTAGCTACAGGTGATGGAATTTGATCTTTATAAACTGGCACATTTGGATTAGAAAAACCTTCTGGAATTTGCTTATAAACTTCATAAAAAATCTTTTTCCCTGCAACCAAATTCAAATTATTTTCAGGTTCATCTTGAGTAATTTTTGGAGGTGGGGTTGGAGTGTCAAAATCTTGAATTTCGTACGATTCTTTAGGTGGTTCTTCGTAGCTAATATCTTGAAAATTTTCTGGTTCAAATTTTGGATTTGGAGCTGTTGATTTTGCCCGAATTATATTTTCAATTTGAGGTGCAAATTTTAATTCAGAAGTTAAAAATTCTTTCAAAAAGTTTTGCAAAGTTGTCGACTTTAATTGGCTCAAAAAAAGATTGGTTGTGACACTAAAAATTGCCTTGTTATTTTCTACACTTTCTAACCTCAAATCGTGACCCAACATTTTTAAAATCGTAGGTGCGTTCGAAGCCTTCAACATCTTAGAAAAAAGTGAATTTGAGTTTGTATTTAAATCACTTTCTAGGTTGGAATTTTGAGTAAGCAATTCCCCTTTTGAAAGGGGTGGCACCGAAGGTGACGGGGCATGTTTGCCACTTTCAGATTCAACTAAATCAACTTTTTTTATGCTCGATAAATTTTCTTTTGATTCACTTTCATGCTTGGAACCTGGAGTCAATAATTCCCCTTTTTCAAAAGGGTTGGCAGCGATAGCTGACGGGGTATGTTTGTCGTTTTGAGAATAAGCAAAATCAACTTTTCTTACCTCTGAATTTACTACAGTAGATCTGTTCTCAACTGGCTTTTTTTTTACACTAACCATTCCTTCTTTCTGATTCAAATTTGCCTGCAAAAGTGCAATTGTTTGAGCTATCGAAGTCACTGGTAATTTCCAACTTAAAACCTCAGCCGTAGTCGGAACCAGGCTACCATAATCTGAATTTCCAGACAAAGTTTGGTCTAATAAAAATTCTAAAAATTGTCCCAAAAAAGTTTCCGCATCAAAGTTAATTTGAGTTAGTTTTTGTAAAAAGTTTTTATCTAAATTTTGACTTACAATTTTATCTGCAATTTCTACCAAAAAAGTTTCTGGAATTACACCCAAAATCTCAGCAGTTTTTTCAACCGAAAATTCATCCAAATTATAACTAGAAACTGTCTCCATGAGGTTGATTGCATCGCGTTGACTTCCTTCAGCTCTTTTAGCAATCAGCTCCAAACTTTCTGTGTCAATTTTCAAAGTTTCAGCCTTAGCTATGAATTGTAATCTACCTACAATATTTTGAATTGTATGAGACGAAAGTGGAAGCTTGGTAAGCCTAGAAAGTACAGTAGGTAAAAGCTTTTCGGGATTGGTGGTGGCAAGCAAAAATACTACATGTTTTGGTGGCTCTTCTAGGGTTTTGAGTAATGCACTCATGGCACTTTTGGACAGCATGTGTACCTCGTCGATGATATAGATTTTGTACTTACCCGAAAGTGCTGGGGTGCTGGCGTTTTCAATAAGTTGTCTGATGTTATCAATCCCGGTATTTGAGGCTGCATCTAGCTCGATAATATCAATTTTGGCTTCAGGGTAAGTTTCTACCTGGTTCAAAAGATTCGCAAAAATCCTGGCTAGTGTGGTTTTTCCAACTCCTCGTGAACCCGAAAAAAGATAGGCTTGTTTGATCAAATTTTTGGCGATTGCATTTTGCAAAACTGATTTTACTAACTCCTGACCAACCACATCTTCAAAAGACTGGGGGCGATACTTGTTGTACCATGACATATACTTATTTCTTGGGTTAAAAATAACTTTAGTCAAAAATCAAAATTTATAATTCAACATTTATAATTCACAAATAACTCACCTTTGACATAAAATCACCCTACGGCTATGGTTAAAATCTGGGGATGACCTAGTTTTGACAGTTGGATATTGGCTAAAACATACTAGATAGTTTTGCTTATTTTTTCTATAAAAACGAGTAGCACTTTTAAATGCAAACAATTCAACTTCTGCCTTTGAGAAAATCGGAGGACGTATCGCACAAGCTTTAGGTCTCGAGATCACTCAGGGCGTACCCCAAACAGCAATCGCCTAGTTTAGTTGCCACTTATTGGCAGAATATCCCTCCGGATAAAATCTAAACATGGGGTACACAATTACTTTTATATTGGATTTGGCGTAAGAGTAAATTGTAGAAAAACAACACAAATTCCTTGGTTAAGTTGTTAGCGGGCTAACCGAGTACAATGCTAACAGTGTGCTTAAAACTTTTTTGATTTGGTTTGAGATCACACTTAAAACAATTAAATCAAATATGCGTCTAGTTTGAAAAAGTGTTTTAGACCCAAATCCAATTGGACGGGGGTGCAACTCCCCCCATCTCCACCAAGAGAAAAATAATAATTAAATGATTTAAAATGCCTGAAACTTCAAAAGTATCGATGGATTTACTACTATACCTTTACGGTTTATACAAAACGAACTTAACACTATTTAAAAAAATAGACTTATTTTTTGACCCACCTGCAAAACTTATGAATACAACTTACAGTGGTGGCGAAGAATCTGATCAGTTAAAAGAAGATTTCTTAAAAGTGTGTCAAACAGCTGATGAAATGAGAAGATCCTTAGATTTTCTTGAAAACGAAGGTTTTATTAGCTATAATAATTGTAAGTATGATGAGTGGAGTGTAGAGTATAAAGAGTTTAATCTTCACTCTTCGGGAATCAAAATAATCGAAGGTATTAATGACAAGAATCATAGAAAAAGTTTTTCAGATAAATTCCATATTACCATAAATGTTAATTTAGAAAGTCTTATAAAAAATGAACTAGGAGGTCTAAATTTAAGTTTGCTGAATTTAAAAGATTTACTCGGAATGCTCTGAAATTCTTAAACTGAGAAATAACTTAATTAGTACAACAATACCAAATTTAACCGAGGAAATATTAGGTCTTGAAAGGTTTAGTTAGGTTAATTAGATCGAATTTACTCTGTTTGAATATATTTAAAACCAGAATTTCTTCATTTGAACTAAGAAATTTTTATCTATTTCTACATCGCTATTTGCAATAACTGAATCAATTCCACAATTAGGACAAATAGCTGTTTTACATTCGTGTTTTGCTTCGTTAACCCATTCGCTAATCGTATTTGGGTGATAAATTTCTAAACAATAAAAACAACCACAACTATCAGATTTTGCTAGACTTGGTTTATTACAAATACAGAAATCGTGGTACTTTTGCAGTTCTTCTTTGGATAGAATTTCGTTTTTCATAAGTATGAATTATCTTTTTATAACTTATTTACTTTAAATGCAAATTTATCAACTCAAATTTTACTCCACTCTACCCCAATTTGACCACCTATTTAAAACTCAAACTACAACATCAGCTCATCCCTTTACAGTCCACAACAATCCAACTAAAAACACACTATGACAAAAAACACACCAAATCCAAAAGTTGATTTTTATTTTACTAAAGCCAAAAAATGGCAAGTGGAGTTAGAAAAATTGCGAAAAATTGTCCTTGATTGTGGACTAAGCGAAGAATTGAAATGGGGTGTTCCTTGTTATACTTTTGAGGGAAATAATATAGTTTTGATACATACATTTAAAGAGTACTGTGCAGTTTTGTTTTTTAAGGGAGTTTTGTTAAAAGATATCAGTCATATTCTAATCCAACAAACTGAAAACGTGCAGTCAGCTCGCCAAATACGATTTATAAATATTGAAGAAGTGGTTGAAAAGGAAGAGGTTATAAAAGCCTATATTGATGAAGCCATAGAAGTAGAAAAATCATGGTTGACGGTGAATTTTAAAAAGCCTGCGGAGTTCACATTTCCTGAAGAATTTCAAAACAAATTAAACGAAATTCCTACCCTAAAAACTGCTTTTGAGAAATTGACTCCAGGACGACAAAGAGCATATATTCTATATTTCTCCGCACCCAAACAATCCAAAACCAGAATCTCTCGAGTTGAAAAATACATCGACCGAATTTTGGACGGATTCGGAATAGACGATTAGACAAACTAAACCACCCCCGTCAACCTCCTAACAATTTCCTCCTCACTAGGTAAAAACTTGGCGATATTTTCTGGGAGATCTGAGAAATTTTTGTATTGATTATAGGTTGCTACTCCAACGGGTTGATTTTGAGCTTCAAGTAAATACTCTACCACTGTTCTGTCTTTATCTTTGCAAACTAAAATCCCAATTGTAGGGTTGTGTTCTGGTTTTTTGATAGTTTGGTTTGTGGCTAACAAATACATCTGCAATTGACCTAAATCTTTTGGATCAAATTCTCTAGCCTTTAGTTCAAAAACTACATAACAATTTAGCGTCAGATTAAAAAACATTAAATCCACAAAGTATTCTTTTTCCCTATATTCTAGCCTAAACTGCCTGCCCACAAAAGCAAAACTTCCACCCATTTCTGACAAAAACCTCACAATATTAGTCACAATGCTACTTTCTAATTCTTGCTCCTCAAATGGACTATCGGGGTTTATCAGTTCCACATTGTAGTCATCTACAAATTCCCAGGCAACTCTACTTTTCAAATCTTCAGAAATTGTGCTGCCAAAGTTATTTTGTGTAAGCAATTGTTTTTGATAAAAGTTTTGCTGAATTTTGTCTTTTAGATCAAGTTTTGACCAACCCATTTGTGCGGTCTTTTTGAGGTAAAATTCTCTTTCCAAATCATCTTTACACTTTTCAATAATCATACAATTTTGCACCCAGCCAATTTCTGCCACTAGCGGTGTCAGTTTTGCATTTTTTGAATAAACTTCATACAAAGACTTCATTCTCCATATATTTCTAGCTGAAAATCCTTTTGTTCCTGCAAATTCAAATTGTAAGTCTTTGGCTAATTTTTCGACCGTGCTATTACCCCAACATTCCAGCTCAATTTTCTCAGAAATAGTTTTGCCAATATTCCAGTACAGCTCCACAGTTTGCCTCGAAACGGATTTTAGCATGCTGTACCTAGCAAGTCTTATGTTTTCAACAAGTTGCTTTAGGGTTTGAGAATATTCGGTTGATAATTGGCTTTTGGTCATCAGTTAAATTTAAAAAATAGTTTCTACTAAAGATCAAGCGTGTTCAATTGTTTTTGCAAATAACGGTCAAAATGAGTATTAATTTGGTCAGTATGTTTATTTTGGATAAATAAAAAATGATGTGTATTCGAAACAATCAGACTCTAAATTCTACCCCAAAACCTCTCCCCATTCCCCAATTTCAAACCCTCGAAGCACAACCTCCCCTTCTTTTTCAACCATCGGTCGTTTAATGGAATTAGGAGTTTTTAGCATAAATTCAATAGCTGATTTGGTATCCACAACTAAATTTTTGTCTGATTCTAGGGCTTTTCGCCACATCATTCCTTGTCGGTTCAAAACCTGTTCCCAGCCAAATTTATCACACCAAGACTGCAAATGAGTTGCGTCAATTCCTAATTTTTTATAGTCGTGGAAATTATAATTTATTTCGTTAGATTCCAGCCAATTTCTAGCTTTTTTTACAGTAGAACAGTTTGTAATTCCATAGACAGTAAGCATATTTTTGAATTTCTCCAGCAAGTTTGGGTTTGTCAAAAGCTATCTTCAGAAAAGATCTGCACAATTTTTTGTGTTTTGCGGTAGAAATTTCAACTCTTGATTAGTCGTTTTCCCCTTTGTATTGACACAATCGAATTAAATTAGTACAAATTTAGATATGTCAGCCAATCAAAATAGCTATCAAGCAGAAAATATTTCTGTATTAGAAGGTTTAGAAGCAGTTCGAAAACGACCTGGAATGTATATCGGAAACACTGGTGTAGAAGGGCTGGAAAGATGCTTTGGAGAAATTTTAGACAACTCTGTAGATGAATATATGGCAGGTCATGCCTCCAAAATCAGAGTGGAGTTTTTAGATGGTGGAATTATTGTCTCAGATGACGGTCGTGGAATCCCTGTTGATATTCATCCTAAAACTGGCAAAACTGCCCTTGAAACCATCATGACTGTGTTACACGCAGGAGGTAAGTTCGATCAAAAGAACTACAAATTTTCTGGAGGTTTGCACGGAGTTGGAGCCAGTGTAGTAAACGCCTTAACCGAAAAAATGATTATTTGGGTTTTGCGTGACGATACAGTTTATAGCATGACATTTTCTAGGGGAAAACCACAAGGAGAAATGGAATCTTGCACGCGAGCTGAAGCTAAGCAGAAATTTCCTATGCTTGAGGGTAGAACAGTCTGGAAAAAAACTGGTACTGTGACTTGGTTCAAGCCAGATGCAGAAATTTTTGAAACTGTTGACTTTAACGAAAGCGAAATTAATCAAGGACTAAAACGAAACGCTTACCTAAACAAAGGTTTGGACATAACTTTTGTCGGACCAACTATTCAAGACCATTACTTTTTCCCCGAAGGAATCAAGGCTTATTTAGCAGAACTCACAGCCAAAGAAAAACCCTTAACTCCAATTATTCATTTTGAAACTGAAGATGATCAGTTTAGTTTGGAAGTTGTAATTTGCTACACTGAAAGTAGCTCTGAAACCCTTTATCCTTTTACCAATGGTATTTTTAATGCTGAAGGTGGGATGCAAGTTACTGGATTTCGTTCCAGCCTTAATAAAGTAATCAACAATTACGCAGCTACTAAAAATTTTCTTAAAAAAGATGATAAACTAAGTAGTGACGATTTGCGAGAAGGTTTGAGGGCAATTATTTCTATTAAAATGGCTGATCCACAGTTTACTTCTCAATCTAAAGTCAAGCTTGGCTCTACAATCGCTAGAACTCTTACCGAAAAAATTGTAAGTGATAAGCTTGGTACATATTTTGAAGAAAATCTCAAAGACGCCCAAGCTATAGTACAAAAAGCTTTACTTGCCATGAAGGCTCGTTTAGCAGCTAGAGCAGCTCGAGAAAGTGTGATGAGAAAAGGAGTTTTAGAAGGAATGGCATTACCTGGAAAATTGGCAGATTGTAGTGAAAAAGACCCAGTAAAATCTGAAATATTTATCGTAGAGGGGGATTCAGCCGGAGGTTCAGCAAAACAAGGAAGAAATCGAGAAAATCAAGCTATTTTAGCTCTAAGAGGAAAAGTTTTGAATACCGAAAAAGCTACTTTAGATAGAATTTTAAACTATGAAGGGATTAAAAATATGATCCTAGCTTTTGGTACCGGAATTGGCGATAAATTTGATATTGATAAACTCAGATACCACAAAATCATCCTCATGACCGATGCCGACGTAGATGGAGCCCATATCACCACGCTTTTGCTTACTTTCTTGTATCGCTACATGCCAAGACTCATTGAAGATGGTTATGTATATATGGCAAGACCTCCACTTTATAAAATTAAAGCTGGTAAAAAAGAAGAATATGTTTATTCAGATGTAGAAAAAGAAGCCTTTTTAAAATTAATTCCTGATGAAAGTAAATCCAGAATTGAAATTCAAAGATATAAAGGACTTGGAGAAATGAATCCGGAGCAACTTTGGGAAACCACAATGGATCCAAAAAGCAGACTTTTGTGGAGTGTGACTATTGGAGAAGCAGAATTAGCCAATATCGTGTTTGATGAATTGATGGGATCTGAAGTAGAACCTCGAAAGAGATTTATCGAAGATAACGCAGTTTTTGTGGAAGATGTAGATTTGATTTAGACAAAATTATGCTTGATATTGCCGTTTTTGAAGAACAAATTGGATATGTTTTTACAGACAAAGTTTTATTAAAAATTGCCCTTACTCATAGATCTTATTTACACGAAAAAGAAAAAGACCCTGATATAACTAACCACAATGAAAGGTTGGAATTTTTGGGCGATGCAGTTTTGGAACTGATTGTTACAGAGTTTTTGTATTCAGATTTTCCTGGTTCAGAAGAAGGTTATCTTACTTCTTTGCGGGCTGCCTTGGTGAATTATCGAAACTTAGGCGGAATTGGTAAAAAATTAGAGTTAGAGAAAAAAATGCTACTAGGAAGGAGTGAAAAAAGCGATCCGTCAGCAGATAAAATAGTCTTGGTTGCTAACGCCATGGAAGCACTTCTTGGGGCAATTCACCTAGATGGTGGCTATGAACCAGCCAAAAAATTCGTGCAAAAGTTTATTTTGGTTGAAATAGATAATATCATTGCCACCAAAATTTACCGTGACAGCAAAACTGAATTCCAAGAACTAGTTCAAAGAAAATTAAAAGTTACCCCTCGCTACAAAATCATCGAAAGCCACGGTAAAGATCATGAAAAAATGTTTATTTCTGGGGTTTTTTTGGATGATAAAATGATCGCTCAAGGGATGGGTAAATCTAAACAAGAGGCAGAAACTATGGCAGCAGAAGAAGCACTGAAAGAAATGGCTGAAGAATTAGAAGAGGTTCTTTAAATTCACTTGGTAAGTTATTGATTTAAGCAATTTCTAGTTTAGATTTATGTCTGTGCCTGCCAAGATCATCATCACAAAAGCCTAGATGAAAAAGAGCATCTTTAGTTTTATCAAAAACCTTCCCATCAGAATACATTTTTTTAAAAAAGGAGCTCTGTCTTAAAACTACTTCTACATCTTTGCCAGCGGAACTTATTAAAACATTTTTTCCAACTGCACGAAAATTGGTTACAATTTCTTCCAAGGCATCAAGACCATCAATATCAACATAAAACAAATCTCGCATTCTTAAAATCACAGCCTCCAAACCAGGCATAGCTTTTATTTTTTCTAAATTTTCTTGATGAGCTTGGGTGTCTAAATAGACCATTACACCTTCAATACTATAGACCACTGTATCTACATCGCATTTAGGCATAAAAAGTGAATGCCCATGTTCGTATTCCACAACTTTTTTATTGGAGTTAAAAGTAATTTCGAATTCACCACGACTAAGCTTATCTACAAACATCAAAAGACTTACTACCACGCCAAGTAAAATCCCATATGAGGCATCTTCAGCAATTGTTATGCCAGCAACTAAAAGACTAACTATCAAACTTCCTGTTTCTTTTTTCCAGAAACGTTCAAATTTTTCTATTTCAATCAATCCTAGGGCAGTATTAAAAAGTATTGCTGCAATCGCTGCCATTGGAATATACTGAAAAAATGGTAGGAAAATAATAGCCAAAAAACCTGTAAAAATAGCCGCTAATCCGGCAGAAAGCTTTCCTTTTGCTCCAGTTTTTATATTTAATCCGGTTCTAATAAAAACTCCGGTAGCAGGTAGTCCACCAAAAAAACCAGATGCAATATTCGCTAAAGCTAAACCTAGAACTTCTTTACGAACATTAGTTTTAGTTTTAGTTGTTTTATCTGCTATTCGGGCTGAGATTAGAGTTTCTAAAATAGCTATAGCTGCCACAACTATAGCTGTACTAATAAGCCTAGAATTAAAAGAATTGTCGTTTTGAATTAAATTAAGAATTTTTGAATAATCTGGAAAATTCCATATAGCTGGCTTTATTTGTCCAAATTTGTTGATTAGCGTTATTGGTTTTACCCCAAAATTAAAACTTGTAGTTATCCAGCCTAGAGCTATGCCGATAATTGAAACTATAATAGCTCCTGGGATTTTGAACTGAATTTTTTTTAGGTAAATTAAAATCGCTAAGGAAATAAAAAATATCGCCAAAGAGGTTGGTTGCCAAGTATCAATTTTATCAAAAGAAGCGACTAGTTTTTCAAAAAAGTGATTTTCTGAGTGCACACCTTGAAGACCAAGAGCATCGTTTATCTGTCCAAAAGCAATTAAAATAGCTACCCCTGCGGCAAATCCGTACATCACTGAACTTGGTATATAGATCAAATATTTATCTAATCTCAACATCCAAATAATAAGCGTAACTAAACCAGTTGTCATTGCAAGTAGGGGTAGTGCAAAAACCAACTCTTGACCATTAAAGTTGGCAAATGCAAAAAGTATTGTAGTTAAAGCTCCAGCAGCTCCAATGATATTATATTTACTACCACCAAATATAGCAGCTATCAAACCTGCCCAAACTCCAGTTATTACACCTGGTATCGGTCCAGCCCCGGAAGCGATTGAAAGTGCAATTCCAAGAGGTAAAGATACAAGAGCAACTGTAAGTCCAGCCGCCCAGTTTTGACTTAAATTAAATAAGATATTTTTTCCAAAGTTATTATTTTCCAAGTTTGTATCTTTTTCAGACACTAAATCAATCATAGTAATTAATATCAGGGTAAAAATGTATAATTAAAAACATATTAATCTTAAAGCCCTCTTGTCAAGATTTTAAGCCTAGACACAAAGTAAAAAACTCTATTAATTAAAATTATTGTGACTTCCAAAAAAACATTCCTTAAAAGATTTATCAATTTTTCTTGGTTAAAAGAGATTAGTGGTGAAAATCTATTTCTGATTTATGCTATTTTAGTTTTATTAATAAGTTTTTGCACCTATTTTGTAAACTATCAAAACCCTCAAGCTCCATTTTGGGATGAAAATTTTCACATAGCTTCAGCTGAAAAATATATTCAAGGAGACTTTTTTATGGAAAACCATCCACCACTAGCCAAGATGTTGATTGCAGTTGGTGAGGTGATTTGGAATCCAAACAAAGATATCGATAAATCTGAATTTGTAAAAACTGATTATATTAAGGAATTTCCTAAAAATTATTCATTTACAGGAGTTAGATTTTTCCCAGCTCTTGCGGGTTTTTTGAGTTGTTTTTTGTTTTTTTTGCTACTGTACTTAATAAGTAGAAACAGCCACTTGTCTTTTTTGTTTTCAAGTTTATATTTGTTTAACAATCAGATGATAGTTCATTTTCGGGGGGCTATGTTGGAGAGTATTCAGATTTTTTTTGGACTTTTGGTGCTTTTGTACACAGTTCATCTTTACCTTAGAAGTAAGAAAATCAAACTGTGGGAATATTTAATTCTGGGGGTTTTGGTTGGATTGGTTGCTAGTGTAAAAATAAACTCGCTTATAATGCTATTGGTTTTTCCATTTTTGTTTCTTACACGTACTCAATTCAGTGTTTTAGATAGGAAAGAAATCTTTCAGACCATAAAAAAATTAGTAATTAAAGGTTCGTTTTTTGTTTTTGGAGTCGGATTAATTTTTATGAGCATTAGTTACCTTCACTTAGCAATTGCTCACAAACAATTACCTGATAAAGAAAACAACAATGGATATAAAATTATACCAAGTTATCAAGAAGTTTTGGATAAAAAAGACTATTATAATCCGCTAAACGCCTACAAAGCTAGCCTTGCCTGGTATTTTTATCAAAATCAGTACAACAACGGCGTACCTAAATTAGACGAAGCTAAACCGGATGAAAATGGTAGTTATCCCACTGACTGGTTGGTTGGTAGAAAAGCTATTAGTTATAGATGGGAAAAATATCCAATCGAGAAAAAAAACCATTTTACTTATAATCTTTTTGAGCCTGATGGTAGCAAGACAATCACTCTGGACGAATATTCTCAGCTTCCAGAAAATGAAAAAAATAACTGGTTTGTGGTGGTAAAATATCTATATATTCAAACTAATCCGATTATTACTTTTGTGAGCTTAGCAGCCTTGGTTTTAGCTCTTGGTTTGATTATTGCAGTGGCTTTTTTTGGTCTAAAAGTGCAAAATAAAAATCTTTTTAATCTAATTCTTCTCTTTATCTTTTTGTATGGGTTTTATATGTTTTCAGCTCTTCGAACGGAGCGGGTTTTGTATTTATACCACTATCTAATTCCATCTATTTTCTTGTTTATAGCAGGCTTTCTGGTGTTTTTGTATCGCTTTGAAACAATCCTTAGAGAAGATGATTATTGGCGAAAAAGATTGTATTTTTTGGTAGCTTTGGTAGCAGCAGCTATTTTTATTAGCTTTGTTTTCTTCGCTCCCTTTACGTACTATTTACCACTTTCTTCTCAGGAATTTCAAATGCGTAATTGGTTCAGTTTTTGGGGATTAAAAGATGTTAGCGGGTAGGGCAACTAGATATAGTTGTTAAGTACAATTTTAGATACTACAAGTTGAATTTTTTATTTGATAAATTGGTTATTTTTAAGTAAAAAACCCTTTAAAAAGAGGATATTGATGTTTTTGACCAGAATTTAAAATTATTTCAGGTGATTATTAATAAATAAAATCAATAAATAATTAAAAAAATGCTCAAAATATCAAATGTTGAGAAAGGTAACAAGTTTGAAGCTGAAGTAATACCAATGTTTGAAAAATTATTACAAAATGGAGAATTGTCAGTTAATCCTAAAATTTCTAAATTAAGAATTAAGCCAAAATATTACAATAAAGACAGAGGTAGCTTAGATGCTTTTGACTTATCAATAGAAACTTATCCAGTGGGTGCTAAAATGCCGTCTTTGGTTCATATAATAGAATGTAAGCACTTTTCAGGAACTATAAATGTTGATGAGCTTGAACAAACCCTTTCCTTAACTTCAAATCATTTTCTAAAAGTAAGTAAAGATTCAGATTATAGTTTTGCAGTAAAAGTGATTTTTATATTCAAAGGTAAAATATCTCAAACACTTTCTACTAAAGCTAAAAATAATGGGGTTATGTTAATAGAGGTTTTGGATAAAAAAGATTACAAGATTCTTCTCTATAAAAATGAGAAAAAAGATTTTAGAAAATATGTTTGTCTTGATAAAAATATTGAAAAAGAGTTGGTAAAAACGGTTTACAGTTTAATAAATAACAACAATATAAATCAACCCAAAATTGAAGGTCTTAGAAGGCTTTCTAGGGTAGATGTTAAAGAAATTGCAAGAAAAGAATTTAAAAAAGTTGGAGCAATAAAATCGACTAGGTGTTTAAAAACACGAATTGTAAATTATATTGAAGAAACTTATTCTATTAAGGTTTGTTATAAAGTTTTTGACGGTTGCACGGAAGACAGTTTAGGGTACTTAGATATAAACTCTAATTCTATTTTTATTAACGAAAACTTACGTGACACAAAATTGGAAATGTATCCAATTTGCCATGAAATAGGACATTTTATTTTACACAAGGATTTAATAAATAAAGATAATTTCGTGGACTATTTGAATTTGCCAGATTCTCTATATAATCAAAAAACTGGAAAATATGATTTAGTAAATGACAGGAATTTTATTGAATATCAGGCAAATACTTTTGCAGTTGAGTTTTTTCTTAATGAAGAACTTCTGAGATCTTTACTAGTAGAAAAACAAATTGAGATGGGCTTTAGTAAAACAAAAACAGGTTATATCTTTGCTGATAATCAGTATTGTAATTTAAAAGACAAAGAAGAAATAATCTCTCATTTATCAGAATATTTTAACACAACAAAAAAAGTTATAGAAAGCAGATTGGAAGGCTTAAAAATGTTAAGGTGTAATCATTTTACCCAATCACAGCCTGTTTTTTGACCAAATCGAACGAAACTGAGCCAAGTGTGAGATCTACGGTAACTGGGTTTTTTTCGTAGGCGTAACCAGCTTCTGATTTTCCGTTGGATTTTAGAACCGCAAGTTTTACTTTACTTTCTGCTTGTTTACCCAAAATTGCACGTCTAAGTGGGGAAGGGTTGTTTCTACTGGAGACGATTTTCTCACCATCGACTTCCAAAATAATATCACCTTCTTTCAAACCTGCCTGAGCTGCGGCTGAATCTTTAGCAATTGGGCTACCTTGTTCGCTGAATATAATTTCTCCATAATCTACAGGAATCCAAGAATTTTGAGACTTTCGCAGAGGTGTAATTTGTAATGAGGCTAAACCGATTCTAGGACGAACAATTTGACCTTTGGTTAGATAACCTTCCAAAACAGTCTTTATCGTTCGGGAAGGGATTGCAAGTCCGATATTTTGAGCATCAACAGTACCCAAAGTATTCATGCCAATTAACTGACCAGAAGCATTAAATAGCGGTCCTCCAGAGTTTCCACGGTTAATAGCTGCGTCGGTTTGAATAAGGTTGTCAGCTTGAAAAGTAGTGTCTGTACATTGGTCTTTTATTTCAGTTTCAAAACTTCTATCCAGACCTGAAACTATCCCTCGAGTAACAGTATTTTGAAGCTCTCCTAATACGTTTCCGATGGCTACAACTTCTTGCCCTAATTTCAACTTTTCACTGTCAAAAAAGCTTACGGTTTTGAATTTCTCAGTACTGCCTTCTATTTTTAAAACAGCTAAATCATCAACTGGGTCTATACTTTTTAGGGTTAGATTATAAATTTTTTGATCACTAGAAACTCCAGTAATTTGAATTCTAGAAATATCGTTTTTACAGACCGTAGCAACTACGTGCTTATTGGTAACCACCAACCCATCCTCACTTACAATATAACCACTTCCAGCACTTAGATCTTGTCCTAAATCTACACCATTGCTTTTGCTTTTCAAGCTTATAGATAACACTGTTGGAAAAACGTCTTCCACAATTTGGGTCACTTCTTTACTATCAGTTGGGTCTTTGAAAGCTAAGTTTGGATTATTGCTAACAGCTGTAGAGCTATTTTGAGAGGAGCTTGAGCTTGTTTCACCTTGAGTTACTGTTGTTGATACGCTTGAACCTGAGGATGATTCAACCAAATTGTTCAAAAAACTATTTTTAATAACCCACTTACTTCTCTCATCTTTTGGATTTACCACCACCAAGACCACAGCAATACTACTCAAAATTAATCCCAAAACCAGTATAAAGGCTACCGTTCTAGCCATGCGTCTGATCGAGGAGGTTGTATTTGTTATTTTGGAGTATTTTTTTGGTTCAAAATTAAGGGATTCTGGGTTGCTATTTGAATTTGAATTTTGATTAGGCTGGTTGAAACTATTCGGATTGTTAAAATTATTTTGATTCGTAGAACTTTGCGAGAAGTCGTTTAAGCTGTCTCCACCAAAAGTATTATTTAACTCAGCATTGCTGAATTGCTGGTTGGAATTTAAATTTTCTAAGCCTTCTGTCGAGTTTGATGTAGTTGGTTTCCAATCATTATTAAAATTAAAATCGGAATTTTGCCAATCTTGATTTGGGTTGATTGGTTCTGGGTTTTGTTTTTGATCGTCTGGTTGCATAGTGCAGAATTAAGGAGTTGCTAAAAGATTAGTTTATTTTGATTTTATTAATTTCCGCTTTGTTGCTTACGATCACAACCTTTTTTTCTAAGAGACTTTTTTGAACATCTTGATAGATTTTTTTAACTTCAGCGATGGTCACTTTTGTTAATCTTTGCAAGTAATTCTCCAAATTTTCTGAGATTCCATAATTTAGCAGACTACTCTGGGCAAATTCAGTCTCGGCAGAAATAGTATCGGAGCTGATTTCAATTTTTTTGCGAATAGTTTGTTTCAAATCTTCAAATTTTTTCTCCTCAAAGAATTTTTCAAAATTGCTAAAGGTATCTGAGATAATGTCTAAAATTCGATTTGCAGAGTCTATTTCACACGAAAAATTTATAATCATTTTTCCTAAAGTCATATCGAAATTATTACTCATAGAATAAATCAAACCCTCTTTGTTTCTTAGCCTATCATACAAAATCCCGTAGTATTTTAAAAATAACTCATCAAAAATTTTTAGAATCGGTTTGTTTTCAAAAGAAATTTCCAGTGGAATATAAATCGTTACATCAGCATGAGCATGAGCAAGTTCATGTACTATCGATAAAAAATCAAAGTTTTGAAACTCGCTTTTTACTGAGAAATTAATCTTATCTTTACCTTCTACTTGATTGATAAGAGATTTTTCTGCTTTGTGTAAATTAAAATTCTTCTTAATATTATCGAGCGCTTCATCAAAACCAAAACCACCGCTAAGAGTTATTAAAAAGTGACTTTTAGCTAAATTTTCTCTATGGAGTCTCTCAAAATCTTCAATTATAGTTTGAGCGACACACTCGGAATCTCCCAAAACCTCATGATTTTCAAGACTATTAATTTCAAAAACTTGATTCATTACGGCGTAGTGCAAGCGATAATTAGGATCACCTCTTCTCTCTGAAATTTCTCTTAAAACAATCTCTTTTTCTTGGGCTAAGATTTCAGTATCAAAAGTTGGACGGATACTAATTTCCATAATTTTAGCAATCATATCTTGGGCATTTTCAGTATGACCTTGAGCATTTACTCCCATGGTCAGGGGGCTGGTATAAGCGTTGACCATTATGTTGCTTGCAAACTGAAAATCATGAAAACCTTGAAAATTTAACTCTTTAGTTCTGGAGGCGATACAGTGTTCTAAAAGATGTTTTTTACCTCGATCTAGATTTTTTTCAAACCAACTACCACCACTGGAATAAGTAACCTCAATTTCAAATTTTTTCCGTTCAGATGGTTTGGCTAAAACATGAATAAATGGGGATAATTGCTGATAAAACATAGTAATAATTTTAAATAACAATTAAATTTATTTTTCGTGCAAATTTTCAAAAATAAAAGATATTTACTTGACAAAAACCATTTCCTAGTTGATTTCGGTTGGTTATCTTTAAAAAATTATTTATTTATTATTGTTATGGCTACTAAAACAGTTAAAAAAGCAAACCGCACCCAACTTATTGATAAGTTGTCTATCACTCTTGGAGTTTCCAAAGCTCAAGCAGAAAAAACTCTAAATTCAGTTTTACAATCTGTTGTTGACATGGTTGTTGACGGATACGATCTTAACCTTACGGGTTTCGGTTCTTTCTACAAAACTTATAGAAAAGACAGAATTGGAGTTAATCCAAAAACTGGAGAAAAGATGAAAATCGCTGCTTCTACTAGCGTTGGTTTCAAAGTTGGAAAAACTTTTAAAGAAGCTGTTAAAAAATAGTTTTTTAGAAATTAAAATTCAGGAATTCCCCGCAAGGGGTTTTTCTTTTGTCTCATAAAAGACCCTCCTTTCATTTGAAGGCAAGACGTGTTTCACTTAGTAGGCCAGATGTTTTAGGCTATTTAGATTGACAAATAAGGGAAATTCAATTTTTTTGAAAAGGAAATATTATGCTTGCTCCAAATAAGCAAAACCTACTCATCCAAAAGAACCAAAAAAAACTGATTCTAAACGGCTATAAACTACTTAAAGAAAAGAGAGCTGGTCTGATAATTACTTTCTTGGAGTTTGCTAGCAAAGGAAAAAAAATAGAAAAAAAAGTCTCCAACCAAATATCTCAAATCTTAAGCTCGTATCGAACTGGACTAACCTTTGTAAGCAGCCAAACTCTGTTTGAAAATTTGCAATCAACACCATCTTTAAATTTGAATGTATCCAAAAAAAGAGTTTCTGGCGTTTATATAGATTCTTTAGATTTACAGACCAAAATCCCTGATAGAAAAGATTTAAAAGCTGATATAGAAACTAGCTTAAAAGCTTTTGGTTGGTTTTTTCCGATTCTTTTGGAACTAAGTCAACTAAAAATAAACACTCTTAGAATTGCTGCTGAAATTGAAAAAACTAACAGACAGATCCAAAACCTAGAGAAAAAAACTGAGGACATAGAAGCTGAAATAAAATTCATCGAAAACGCCTTAAATGAAAAATCCAATCTTGAAAAAGCAACCTTAATTAAAATTTTTAAATAATATGTCATACACTAATTTTGAAGAATACTTAGCTAGCTTAGCTAAAAAAGTTAAAAACCTAAAGTCTAAAATTGATGAAGCTGGAAAATCAATTGTAGAACAGGGTTTAAGTTTTGAAATCAAAAAAAACGATCTATATGAAGTAGTTGCTGGAGAGCAAAGAGGTTACAAACCATCTGGAACAGGCTTAAATATCAATATAAATTCTGATTCTAAAATTTCAAACGAAGAAATAACTAAAATTTTATCTTCAATGTATAAACTTTCCTAAAATTAAATTACTCGAAACATGTCCGTAACATCCACAATATCAAAGCTTGTAAACATACCAGCAAAAAAAGTAGATTCTTTTTTCAGATCTTTAATGAAAACTGGAATTGATTTTGAAGTATTAGACCCAAAAGACCTAGAAGGAAAATGGTCTGCAATTAGCTATTATAAAACTGAAGGAGTTGAATTTGCCGGTCAAAAACTAATCACCATAGATGAAATTTTAAGCACCAATCTTCCTAAAAAAAGCTTTTTAGAGTCATTTGCTGACGATAGAGTTGAAGTTAGTTTAGGCGAACTAAAAAATATTGAAGATGAGAAAGTTGAACTAGATAATCTTGTTTCAAAACTAGCCCTAGTCAACGAAAAATCTCAACTTATAAAAACTGATATTGCTGATGAAAGTAAAGAAGAACTCCAAAAAGAAATAGATCAAATTAAAGACTCATTAAAAGATTATTTAGAAAAAGATTTATATATAAACTCTGAGACCAAGAAAAAATTAACCCTATTGTACGGATACTACCAGTTGCAGGCTAAAACTGAAGAGATTAGGTCTAAAGCTTTTAGGTTAAATGATAAATCTGAAGCTGTATTTGCTTTTATTGCTGTTAAGGAAAAAGACGAAGCTAAACTTGCTGAATTCTTACAAAAAGAAGAAGTTTTTGGAGAAAATATCGATTGGAATAAAGACATTGTTGATTGGGATAATCCAGGGGCTTTAAAATCTTTTCAAGATGTAGCTCAATCAATTGGAACTATTGATAAAAAAGAAGCAGACCCAACTTCAGGAGTTGCTGCATTTTTCATGATTTTCTTTGCTTTTTGCTTGGGAGACGCTATTTATGGAGCAATAATAGCTTTATTTACAGGTTATTTTCTATTTATCAGAGGTGTGAAATCTAACTTTAAAGGTATCTTTAACATATTTTTCTATTCAAGTCTTATTGCTATTTTGATTGGCGTCGTGACTAACTCTTGGGCTGGAGACTTTTTCAACAGTTCTTTGGTGAAGCAACTATTTGGAATTAGTACTGACCCAGCTCTTTCCACTTCTACACCGATTAACGACTTTCTGGTTAATTTCCAGCTCATCGATGTTCTAACTGCTAGTGCTAAAGTTCCTGTTAATCAAGCCATGAAAGATACCAGTCCTATCATAATCATGATGTTGGCTGCTGGTTTTATTGGTTTTTTAAATCAGCTTTTGGGTTATATTTACAGAATTATCACAAATGCAGCTAATGGTCTTTGGAATGTTGTTTTTGGTCAGTTTGCGTGGTTACTTTTCTTATCGATGTCTATAGGTCTTATTGTTGTAAATTCAGTTGCTCCTAGTATAAGCTCCGTAGCTTTAATAGCACTCTATGTTTCTTTAGGTATTTTGTTTATTCTAAATCAAGCAGACTCTTTTGGAGGAAAAATACTTGGATTCTTGTTAGGACCAAGAGGTATTTACGGTATATTACAATTAGGATCAAACCTTATCTCTTATGTTCGTATAGTCGCCATTGGTTTAACTGGTACTATTATTGCCCAGATAGTAAACCTTTTAGCAGGTCTTATGTATGCAAGTGCCGGACCGGTTGTTGGTTTGATTTTAGCCTTAATTATTTTGATTATAGGTCATGTATTTAATTTTGTTCTAGCTGCTTTTGGAGCATACATTAACCCACTTCGTCTTACATACGTTGAATTTATGCCTGGATTTTTTGAAGGAAGTGGAAGACAACTCGCTTCAGCAAGGCCTGAATTTAAACATCTAAAAATAGTTTCTAACTCAGAAAATTCATAAGATTGACTTTTTAGGCTAATTATGTATATGATAAGTACTAATTATTTGAATTAGTGAATATTATGCATGTTGGCTTTATAATGGATGGCAATCGAAGATGGGCAAAAAAAGGTAATTTTCTTCCATACTTTGGTCACAACATGGGAGGTGAAACGCTAGAGAAATTATTAGAAATTTGTCCTAAATTTAACATCACAACTGTCACAATATATGCACTTTCTTCGGAAAATTTAGAAAATAGATCTAAAGCAGAAGTTGTGGCATTGATGAGTTTGTTAAAAATAATGGCAGAGAGCAAAAAAGAGAAACTATTCAAAGGAGGTATAAGAGTTAAGATTGCAGGCAATTTAAAGCCATTCCCAGAATCTACTTCTAAAGCTTTGATTGAGCTGGAAGATTACACAAAGGATTGCAAAAATAGCTTGCTTCAAATTTGTGTAAATTACGGGGGAAGGCAAGAAATAATTGAAGCTGTCAAAAAGACTCTAAAAGACGGAGAAGATATAAATGAAAAAAATATAAGTAAAAATTTACAAGCTGGTGGTGATCCTGATTTGATTATTCGTACAGGTGGCAGACAAAGACTATCTAATTTTTTGCTTTGGCAAGGAACTTATTCTGAGCTATATTTTTCTGATAAATTGTGGCCTGAGTTTGATGAGGCTGAGCTTAAAAAAGCGATAGAATTTTTTGAAAGCCAAGAAAGAAACTTTGGTAAGTAAAAACTAATGCATCTAAGTTGCTTTTAAAATTTCAATCTCTGAGTTTTTATGACTATAAATCCTTGGCGTTTAATTAATTTCAACTGTTTGTTTCGGAGATAAATTTAAACTTGAATCTGATTTTAAGTTTTCAATGGTGGCACTTTGTACATTAAAACCCCCAGCACTAAAAGCTTTTGCAAAATAGTTTATTTTTATTGTTGATAAGCCAGTTTGGTTGGGGTAGATACAAAAATTAATAGTTTTAGTATCGTTTTGATAAGGTGTAATTTGGTTTATAGAGTCAGTTATTTTTTCGGGCATTATTTTGAGTCCAGCAGGTACTTGATCACTAACTTTGTAGCAACCATCTAGCAAGTTATTTCCAAACTCGATTTCCAAGCCAACGTTAACCAAATCATTTTTATTAAACTTGTTAGTTGGAGTATTTTCAGTTTGGTAAATTCTGGTAATTTTTGGTTGATTAGGGTTAGATTCAAAAGCCAATGTGTAGTTTAAACCAAGAGATATTTCTCCAGTTTTAATTTCTAAATTTAAATCTTCTAAAGCTTTTTTATTTAAGTTAATTTTAAATAATTTATTGTATTCAACTGTTACTTCTTTTTTCTGACCATCGATTTGATAACTAAAAATAATTTTATCAGTTTTGAGATTTTTTAGAGTTTTTTGAAGATATAAAATTTGCTTAAAAGAAGAGTAATTATTCTTGGCTAAATACTCATTTAAATCTTTAGCATCTGGTTCATTTAGTAGATTAGCTAAACCTAAAGCCTGATTAGTTAATTCCAAATTCTGATCCAAATTATCACCCTTTATATATTTAGAATTATCACTCACTTGAGAGTTTTCTTGTAAAATTTGGTAGTAATTCTGACGAGCTTTTTCTTTATCACCAGCATAATCCAAAGCTTGCGAAATTATCAATTTTTGGTTTAAAGTTAAATCAGTTTTTTGGTTCAAATTTTGTAATTGTTGCAAAACATTGTGTTGGTTTAAAGTTAGTCCAAAAAGTATCCAAAGGTGATCTTCAAAATTTTCTTGAACTTTACTATTTTCTGCTTTAAAAAAGTTAAAGGATCTTGTTCCAGTTAAATTATTCAAATCACTTTCTAAAACTTGAGTTGTAAATTTTATATCTTTTTGAGAATCGGGGAAATTGCTAAAACCTCCATTTTTATTAAACGTATCTAGTTCTGGGGCGTTCGGTTTTTTAGTTGAATCGTAATATTGAGTAAGTAGTTTTTTAGCTAAATAAGAAATTTGCAAACTCTCTAAAGTTCCGCTATCTGAATTCGCCATTTTTTGTAGCTGAGTGTAGTATCCAATATTTTCAGCCGAGCCTATTACCACCTGAAAGGTTTGATCTTCGGGTAAATTTGTTAGACTAGCTTTTTGGCTTAATTCTGGGTAGGTAAACTGTTGGGTAATACTTTTTTGATTAGTGGATTTAACACTTATAATCTGTTGAATTTTGCTCTGCTTTTCTCCATTTTTGACACTAAGATTGAGTTCTAATTCTCCAATCTTAAGCTTTGGTAATTGAACTTCGACCCCTGAAGCTAAGCCTTTTTGAGTTTTCTTAAATTCTAAATAGGGGATTTCTATTGTATATTCAACCTCAGTTTTGGGATCTAGCTTTTCACCAATAGTTTGTAATTTAATCGAGGGTTGGTCATTTTCTAGATAATCTGAGCTTAAAATACTTGCAATTTGTAAATCTGTAGCGGTGTAAATAGTTGCTAAGTTACTGCCAAAAAATAAATCTGAACTAACAACTTTAGCCAAAATATCCCAAGAATCAAAGCTATCAGGTAAATTAAAATTAGCTTTAGCAAGACCGTTTTGATCACTTTCAATTTCTTCAAAAAAGATAACTTCAGATTTTTTAGGTTCATTTTGTAAATCAGATTTTGTAAGTTTTTGTGGGGAAGTCGAATCCGAATGAGAATTGTAGTTTTGATTAATTCCTGTACTTAAATTACTATAAATGTTTTCTGACTTATTTATTTCTAAATTTTCACCATTAGCAGTTTTCGGACTAACCCAGACTAAGATTTTAGATTTCTTAGGTTCGTTTTTTAAGTCACTTATTTTAAATTCTACAGAGGCATTTTCTCCTGATTGATAGACACTTTTGTTACTAAATATTTCTACTTTTAATTCCTGATTTTCTTTGGTAAAATTAACTGGGTAACCTTCTGGGCTAATTTTAGAATAGTTTTTACCGTCAAACTTTACACCTGAAAAATTTATATTTGGAATACCACTTTCAGTAAAATTATATTCGTATTGAGATTTGCTTTGCAAGCTATATTTTTTGATTCCATTTTGACTTTGAATAATTAGATAATTGCTATTTGTTTGAGGGATATCGGTTTGACCATTTTTTTGAATTTCCAATTTTACCACTTCTCCGGGTTGGTAGTTTTTTTGAGAAAGATTTTGAGCTTTTTGATCTATAAATTGAAAGTTTTGGGTTGTTTCAGGTGAACTATTTGTAGTTGTAGAAAAATAGCGACTGAACAAAATATTTTTATTATCAGAATCCGTTAGTTGCAGATTTATTTGGTAGTAGGTTTCTGATTCAAAGCTTATTTCTAGCCTAGCCAGACCCTGATTGTCGGTGCTGACTTTGGTTTCAGTTTGTTTTTTGTCACGCCTAGTATATGAGTACTGAGTTTCAGTTTGCTTAGTAATTGGGTTGTAATTTTGGCCAGTTTCAATTTTATCAAAAACATAGCTAGTTATTTGAGCTAAAATATCTTTGCTACCAATTGGATTTCCTTTCAAATTGTTAATATTTTGTAGCCCACTAGTGTATTTGAAGGTATCTAGAGAGTTTAAATTGATATCAAGGATTCCTTTACTAGTGTCTGTTTTGGATTGATCAGAGATGATTATTTGGTATGGGAAGTAGGGTATTTTTAAACTACTTTTAATATCAGATTCTTGTGGGTTTTTTAGTTGAACTAAAATGCTAGTGTGTGCAATTGGCTGGTAGCTTTTTTGAACAATCGAAGAGACTGGATATTTGATACTAAAATTACCAAAATTATCTGTAACAACTTCTCCATTTACATCTCCAGAATAATTTAAACTCACTTGACTAGCTGGAGTTTGGTCTTTGAAATTTACTTTTCCACTGATTACAATTTCTTCATTTTTTAAATAAAACTTTTTGTTCGATTCTAAGAGAATTTGGTAGTTTTTTGGCGTAGGATTTTGAACTCTAAAATTGCTATTAATTATAATCTCATTTTCAGTATTTTTTTGTAAATTTAGTTGGTAATTTCCCTCAGGCAGATTTTGTAAATTAAGACTTGATAGGAATGTATCTAAAGAAGAAAGTGAAATAGTTTGATCCTGAATTAAGACAGTTTTTTGGTTTTCAATTTTATAAACAACAGCTTTTAGAGAGTCTATTTTTTCGCCAGTTCTAGATTTGGCTAAACCCCAAAAAGAAATTTTATCACTGGGTTTGTAGGTATTTTTGTCGAGGTATAAGTAACTCCAGTAATTAGCATTTTTAGTTTCATTTAAAGGTGAATTTTGTTTTGTTTTGGTTGTTGATACGATTAGTATTTCTTTGTCTGAGATTACTTGATAAAATTGATATCTGTCTTCATTATTTTTTGGTTTTGGTTTATCAAAAAAAGCTAGACCACTATCGTCTGTAACGGCTAATTGCTCACCATTTATGTCTTTAATTTGAGCTATGGAAGCAGGTTTTTGGGTTTGTATATTGTTTGCCCAAGCTAAAATTTTGTTGTTGTCTGTGGTAAAATTTACGGTCAAATCAGTAGATTGCAAAATAGCTGAGTTTTGATTTTCAGGAAGGTGCAAAAGATAAAAACCTTTTTCAAGCTGAGCTGGGAATTTTACAAAATTTTGAGTATCAGTTTTTTCAATTCCAAAACTTTCACCTAACACTTTTTGTAAATTTTTGAGATCGTATTTTTCTTTTTGATCTTGATAATTTGTCCAATTTGGTAGCTGTTGCTTGGTTTTAAGATATTCCAAAAACTGCCCCAAATCTCTAAATTTATATAGCTCAAGATTAGCTTTGTCACCAAGTTTTCCGCCAAGGGTAATATTTGGAGATACGCTTTGAGAAAATTCATAAAACTCTTGGTTAAAATAAGTTCTGTTTTCTGCAACCTGGGAGTCTTGTTGAGTTTCAAACTGCCAGCTAAAATCGTTGTCTAAAAATTGCTTACTACCTTCCAATGCCAAGCCTTTTTTGATTGTTATGGTATAAATTGTAGCGGGCTCTAGTTTTTCTGGAATGAAATTAATTTTGTTACCAATTTTTACAAATTTACCCTTGGTTGGTGGAGAGATTTCCCAAAAGTTTTCGATTGATTGAAAAGTCTCGGTGTTAAACTCTACTTCAATTTTGGAGTTGGTGGAGATGTCGGAAGTATTAGATTCTGGAATGGTTTTTGTGACAGCAAATTTTTGGTAAGTTTGAAAAGCCCAGCTAAGTTCTTTAGTTTGATTTTGGTTACTAGTATCTTCTATGTTAAGACTAAATTTTTGTACCGAACCGGGGTCAAAAACGTTTTTTAGTTTGAGTAAAAATTCTTTATCGCTTTTTTGAGTGATTTCTATTTCTTGCTTTGGGTCTAATTTTAGATTGTCAGTAACTTGGTATTTAGTTAGTTTGATTTCACTTTTAAGAATATATTTAGAGCTTTCCAGAACCCCTATAGAATCTGATTGTTCGGGAGTGAGGGTGATTTGGCTGGGTTTGATTTGAATACTTTTGGTTGGAGAAATTTCAGCGTTATTTGGTTGGTTAAATTGGATAAGTTGTTTGCCGCCAGCTGTATTTAAAATCACAGCAACCACTAAAATCAGCACCAAAACTAACCCCAAACCAAAGCTCCAAAATAACGATCTTTTTTTAGTCTTTTGAGGTTGATTGGCAGGATTTTGTTTTTGTTTTTCAGCGTGTGGTGAATTTGCCATCATCTAAGGCTATTTTTAGCCAACAAGTAGTTTTGGTCAAAGGGGTGGGTTGGTGAATTAGGTTGATTTAAAAACCAAGAAGGTATTCAGCTTTAAATAATAACAGGGTTGATTTTTTTAAACTGATTAGGCTTAAATCACAAACTTGCCTATTTTTGAAAAACTGTTAATTTTTCGCTCATTATGACTACATGCCCACATGGACACGGAAACCTCAACAAAATAAACAAACAAGGTATTGAAATCGAATATTGCCCAGTTTGTGGCGGAGTTTGGCTGGATAGAGGGGAGCTTGAAAATTTAATCGATTTAGCCTCCAGAGCCAGTGCTTCAGCTCAAAATATGGCACCTAATTTAGATTTTGATAAGCCAAAACAAACCGACAACTTTTCTCAAAATAGAGACTCCCAGCCATACAACAAAGATTTCAAGAAAAAGAAAAAAGAAGGGTTTTTAGGTGAGATTTTCGATTTCGATTTGTTTTAGTTTTGTAAGATAAAAAACGGTATAAATCAAGATTTTTTTAAACTCGAAGAAAATTTATAGTGCTAAAATAACTTTATTGACAAATAGCACATTACTATATTTTTTATAATGACACCGTTATGACGCCAACTCACTTTAAATTTATTGATCTGTTTGCAGGAATAGGAGGCTTTAGAATAGCCTTGGATAATTTAGAGGGCGAGTGTGTTTTTAGCTCTGATATTGATCTGGAGTGTCAAAAAACTTATCAAGCAAATTTTGGAGAATTACCTTTTGGCGATATTACAAAAATTGATCCAGAAAATGTACCTCAGCATGATGTTTTGTGTGCGGGTTTTCCATGTCAGCCATTTTCTATTTGTGGCTTGCAGAGGGGTTTTGAAGATACCAGGGGTACCTTGTTTTTTAATATAATGCAGATTATTAAAGCACAAAATCCTAGTATAGTTTTTTTAGAAAATGTAAAACATCTTAAACATCACGACAAAGGGCGAACTCTAGAAGTTATTGTAGAAACCTTGCAAAACGAAGGTTATTTTGTAAATTGGAAAGTTTTAAATGCAAAAAATTTTGGTTTGGCTCAAAATCGAGAAAGAATCATTATTATAGGCACAAAGAACAAACCTTTTAATTTTAATAAAATAACTACAAAAAAAGCAGTCAAAATTAGAGATATTTTAGAAACTAGAGACGATTTTAGTTATTTAAACCCAGAGGAGTACACTATTTTGGATAGAAATTTGTGGAAAGTGCAAGAAAGCGGTTTGATATTTTGTGGTTTTAGAAATAAATCAATTAGAACTAAAGGAACCAGACCAGACACCGAACATTTGTCCAGAGTTCACAAGCAACCAAACAGAATTTACCATATTGATGGCACTCACCCAACTATACCTTCGCAAGAGGTTTCAGGTAGGTTTTTTATTTATGACGGTGAAAAAGTCAGAAAAATGACTATAAAAGAGTGTTTCAGGTTACAAGGTTTTCCAGACGATTACAAAAAAATTAGTTCAAATGGAAATTTATACAAACAAATTGGTAACTCTGTAGCCATTCCGATGATTCAAGCAGTTGGGGAAGAGTTGGTAAAAAGTCATTTGATTGATAGAAGTCCTATTTTAAATCATGTTTTTAGTTTGGAGAAAGTATCAGTGATGGAAAGGTTGTTTTAGTATGGCTAATGTAATTATCAATGGAATCCAGGCGGAAATTGATAATGGTTTATCAAACATTGTTGGTTATAATTTTTTAAAAACCGTATTTTCAAATCATCAAACTATTCAGAAAAAAAGAGCAGAAGAATTTTTAGAATTTATCAAAGAAAATGAACAGAAATTTACTGTTGAACTTATAAATAATGAATGTTTTGTATCAGGCTTAGCTTTAACTTTAAGAGAAATAATTCAACAATACTCAGAAATTAAAAGGGTAAAAATTTACTCAATTTTTCTAGGTTTTGTAGAGTCAGAAGATAAAGAAAATTTTGAGTTAGAAAAAATGTATCATACTTTGAATTTGATGTCGCTAGAAGACCTACACATCTTAAATAACTATAGTGGCTTAGGAGTTTTTAGATTAACACAAGACGAGGTTGTGCAAGAGACAAAAGATGGTATTAAGGTTTTATTTAGTCGTGAAAATATGAAAAACTTAGCCTCGATAGGGATTGTAAAGGAAGACATAGAATTTAGAGATGAAAAGGAGGCAAGGGTCGGGAATTTAAACAGCTCAACATTTTCAGTTTTGGAAGATTCATTGTTTAAAAAAGGTGTTATCTATGTTGAAATTTATGAATACACCAATTTTGGTAAAAAATTTAAAAAATTCGCTTTCTCACAAAACAGATTAAAAATATAAAATAATTCTGACATGTCCCAAGCCCATCACCAACTTTTAGAAGATATTTACAACCAAGTTTTAGCTGAACTTGAGGCAAGGGATTTTGTGGCTAACACACCAAAAGAATTAAATATTGAAGTTATAAATTGGATTGAAATAATTGCCAAAAATAGCGAGAATTTTTTGGGTGTTTTGAATGTAACTGTAACCAGTTTAACTGAAAAAATAGTTAGTCCTAATCAAGATATTAGAAAACATCAGGCAAAAATGGAAGGAGGTTATTCTGGTAGAACGCTGGACACAAAAACCATTGCACCTTGGCTCAAATCTAAAAAACTTAAATCCATGGTAGAAAGTGGCTGGCTTACAAGGTCTTTAGAGCAAGATTCTCCTTATACTTTGGATTACAAGGGAGCTATTAGAAATAAAGAGGTTAAAGAAGCTTTTTTGCAACTACTCAATTTTATACAAAATAATCAAGCGAAAACTACTTTGTGTTTAAAATATCTCTTTCAGCTTTTAATTATTCAAAGAGAACAAAATAAAGTAGAAATTAACCCGCTAGCTAAAAAATCTAAATACTCTATAACTGAAATAATTGACTTGTTAACCAAGCATTTTACTCAAACCAGTCAAGTTGGAACTGCTAGGTTGCCTGTTTTGGCTATCTATTCAGTTTATCAGATCATTATAAAAGAGGTAGGCAGGTATGAAGAAAAAACTTTACAACCTTTAGGGTCTCATACTTCTGCTGACCTCCGTTCTGGCGATATTGGAGATATTCAAATAAATGACAAAAATGACAAACCTTTTGAAGGGGTAGAGGTAAAATATGGTAAGCTAATTGACCATGCTTTGGTGGAAGACGCTTTTGAAAAAATCAAACAATATCCAGTAAATAGGTATTATTTGCTTTCAACAGAAATAACCACTGGTGAAGAATTGGTCAAAATCCAAACTACTATTGATGAAATAAGCAAACAACACGGTTGTCAGGTAATAGTTAATGGACTTATTCCTACAATCAAATATTATTTAAGATTGATTAGTGACACAGACGATTTTTTACAAAATTACACAGACAATATCATCAATGACCCAGCTATAAAAATTGACCATAAAAGATATTGGAAAAACTTGGTTGAAAACTCTACTAATAAAAACTAACACGAATCAGTGGAATCGAAAGTCCACCTAACTCAACCCAACCTCCTTACATAAATACACACTTTGCACGGCTTTGAGGATTTCCACACCTTCTTCCATTTCTCTTTGAAAAGCTTTGCGTCCCATAATTAAGCCACTTCCACCAGCTTTTTTGTTGATTACAGCTGATCTTACAGCATCTTGTAGGTCATTGTCAGCACTCCCACCTCCTGAGCTGATTAGAGGAATCTTGCCGCTGTAGCAGTTTAGTACTTGGTATCTAGCTAGGTCAATTGGGTGTTCGCTGGTTAGATTTGTGTAAATCTTTTCATCTAGTTTTCCGTAGCTGGAGCTTCCAGTATTCATAGCTTTAAAACCTCCGTTTATGTCTGGTAATTTTTGCTTGATAATATCAGCTTCAAGTGTTACTCCAAGATGATTAGCTTGCCCGGTAAGGTCGGCTGAAGTTTCGTAGTTTTTGCCGTTTTGTTTAAAATTATCGTTACGAACATAGCACCATAAAATCGTGAAAAGTCCTAATTTATGAGCTTTTTGAAAGGCTTTACGAATCGCTTGAATTTCCTCTCCAGAATTTGGCGAACCAAAATAAATTGTAGCTCCAACTCCCACCGCTCCCATATCAAAAGCCTGATCAACTTCAGCAAAAAGCTGCTCGTTAAATTTATTTGGGTAGCTCAAAAGTTCGTTGTGATTTAGTTTCAAAATAAAAGGAATTTGGTGAGCGTATTTGCGAGACATTAACCCCAAAACTCCAAGAGTAGAAGTGACACCACTACAACCTGCATTTATAGCCAATTTGATTATATTTTCTGGGTCAAAATAAATTGGATTTTTGGCAAAACTTGCTCCTGCAGAGTGTTCAACTCCTTGATCAACAGGTAGAATTGAAAGATAGCCAGTTCGTCCCAAATTGCCGTGATTATAAAGCGAGGATAGATTTCGTAAGACTGAATTATTTCTATCGGAGTTCATCATTATTTCAGAAATATGATTTGGATTTGGGGAGTGTAGGGAATCTTTGGATACAGTTTTGGACTCGTGATTTAGAAGGTAATCAGCGTGATCGCCGAGGATTTTTTGAATGTCAGAATATTGCATAATATTTTTAGGTTACAAGAGTTTGATTTTTCTGTAAATGTTATTTTTTCAAGATCTTGTGCAGGTGGAATTATTTTTGGGAGAATTTGACATAATACTGAAATCAGTATATTTTACTGAAATATGATCACCAAAACCGTTAGAATAACTTTAGATTTACCCCTTAAATTGCACACTCAAGTCAAAACTAAAGCAAGTCAAAATGGGCAAACTCTAAAGCAGTTTTTTATAGATTTGGCGACTGGTAAAAATCAAAATTTAGTAAATGCCAAAAAAAATACTAGGAAAATGCCAAAAGGTGTGAAACTTGGTGTAAATGAGGATCAGATCAAACAAATAATTAGTGAAACATGGCTACCAAAGTTTTAATTGATACCAATGTTTTGATTTACACTTTCGTTGTAGATAGTCCATTTTATGCAAAAAGTAGAGAGTTTTTGGAAGGTTTAATTCAAGATAAAGAAGTGGAAATTTGCATTACTGAAAAATCACTTTTTGAAATGGTAGTTGTTTTTGCAAGTCCAGCTTTTTTGGGCAAAATTGAAGTGGTGCAAATAAAAGAATATTTGTCGTATTTAAGCGATGAACCATTCACAATTTTGTACTCAAACCAACAAATTACCAGCACCGTTTGGAGGTTATTTTTCAATTTACCTGTTCGTAAAAATAGAATTTATGACTTGATTCTGGCTGCAACTGCTATTGAAAACGGAGTTGATATAATTTATACCAAAAATGTTAAAGATTTTGAAAATATTAAGGAGTTAAAAATATTTGATCCAACTATTTAATTTTGAAAATGTCCGATAATTTTACCAAAAACTTCTGGTTTAAGGCTTGCCCCTCCGATCAAAAATCCATCAATATTTTCAATTTTACTAAGATCTCCGATATTTTTATCATCTACACTTCCACCATAAATTAGTTGCAGATTTGTGAGTCTTTTTGTTCCAAATTCTACTTCCACAACTTTTCTGATAAAGTTTAAAACCTCCAAAATTGTTTCTGGAGTGGCAGTTTTGCCTGTACCGATTGCCCAAACTGGTTCGTAGGCGAGTATGATTTTTTTATCTAAAAATTTATCCAAATTTGCTAAGGCAATTTCTACCTGCTCTTTTAGTTCATCAAAATTTATCCCAGTTTTATCTTGACTGTAGCCAATGCAAACAACTGGAGTTAAGTTTGCTTCTAGAGCTTTTTGAATTTTTTGATTGATTTCAGAGTTTTCGAGTTTGCGTAAAGATCTAGTTTCAGAGTGACCAATTAAACAATATTTTACTCCAAATGAGGCCACCATTTTGGCTGATAATTCTGAGGTAAAAGCTCCGTTTTCGTAGGCTGAAACATCTTGAGAGCCAATTTCAAAATAACTTTGTGATTCACTTTTAGCCAAATCTGCTTGCAAGAAAAGTGGGGTAGGTGGGAAAATTACCACTTCAGAATTTAGCTTAGTTTGGCTGATTTTGGTGTATTCTTTAAGCAGATTATCGCCTTCTTCAAAAGTAGGTGGGTTAAGTTTCCAATTAAAACCCAAGAAAAATTGTTTGGACATATATTTAAACTTAATTTTTTTGATTAATTTAGGCAAGGTTTTGACAAAGGCTATTATTCACAGCTTGTTTATTTTATATGAACTTTAAAGCTTTTAGATTAATTTTTATCCGTCAGATTACTCAAAAATGGAGTAGATTTTTATTAGCTTCTGGTGGAATTTTGATTGGAGTTTGGGCAATTAGTTTGATTTCTAGTCTTGGTTTTGGAGTGAACAATGCCATTGTAAAAGCTATTAATTCACAGGCTTCGATTCGCCGAATAGACATGACTAAAGTTGAGGGAGGCGAGTACAAATTTGATGCGGAACCAAAATATTATGCTTTTAGAAAAGATGATTTTTATAGAGACTTTAACGATCCAAAAATTGTAGATAAAGATATTGAATATTTTGCCGACTTGTATTTTCACTCAGACCTCGATTCGAGTTCTCAAAATTGCCAGAAAGATTTTGTGAAAGTGAGCCCGTTGGATCAAGGTCAACTACAAACTTTTAACCAAAAATGTACTAGCGGACAACTAAGGCACGTAACTTGGTCTGAGTTTGAAGCAAATTTTGGATCCAAATTTGTAGCGGGTTCTAGCAAACCAAAAGCTGGTCAGATAGCAAGTTGTTTTAAGTGTGGAAGCTATAAGTTAAATGAGAAATTGGGGGTAAAAGAGCCAAAAGATTTGATTGGTAAAAAGATTACGATAGAATTTACCAAAACCCCACCAATCGCTAAGTTCGGGCAACTTATCCAAGCCAGAAGTATCAGAAATCAGCAATATCCGATTACCAAAACTCAACCAGTAAGTTACGAAATTTCAGCAGTTGTTGACGACCGAGATTCGCAGGCTGGACTTTCTAATGTAGCTACAGCATCAGCAAATTTTTGGTTAAACCCGGATGCCTACGAAGTAACTTTTGATCAAGTTGAATTACCTTTCGAGAAAAAAGATGCGGGCTATGTAAGTGGTTCAGTATTTGTGGATAGTTATGATAATTTAGATAAAGTTCAGCAGTTTGCCAAAGATAAAGGCTATGCTCCAATTTCGGCTCTGAAGTTTTTAGCGGATCAGATCGGCACAGCGGCTTTGGTTTTGAGCTTTATTTTATCAGCTTTTGGAGTCATTGCTATGATTGCTTCGGTTTTTGGAATTATAAATGTGATGACAATTTCGGTTTTGGAAAGACGTAAAGAGATTGGAGTGTTAAAATCTTTAGGGGCAAAAGATCGAGATATATTCTTTGTTTTCTTGTTGGAATCTTCATTTTTGGGTTTGGTGGGTTGGTTTTTGGCAATGGTGGTAACTCTTCTTTCCAACAGTGCGGTTTCAGCGATTTTTAAGGCAGTTTTGAAGTCAAATGAATCCTGGAGAAATAATTTGCAAGGTCTTGGAATTACAGCTTTTGAGCCAACTTTACCTTGGTATATTGCGGTAGGAACTTTGGCTTTGGCATTAGTTTTCACAACTTTGTCGGGTATATTTCCAGCAATCAGGGCAGGGCAACAAAATCCAGTGGACGTGCTGAGGTCGGAGTAGGTTTTTACCTAAACAAAAACCCCGAGGGTGAGTTCGGGGTGATATTTTGGTTAGTATTTTTTACTTAAAACTGCTTTGGGAGATTATTTGATTATACTCTTTAAGAAGTTCTTCAGAAGGCAGTCTATTGCTTATTTTTTGGCTTTGTCCGTCATCACTTCCAGTATTTATACCCACAGTATAGTAAATAGTTGTTTTAGGGTTGGTTGTGTCTATATAAGTTGAGGTAATTTTTGTAGTACTTGTATTGCCACATGTAGGAATTGTCTGACCGTATGCACTGTAAATTTGATTACCACCTCCATATTTGGTGAGATTATAAACATATCTGTTCAAACCATTAGCAAATTTTTCAGTATTAGTTACATCAGGTAAAACCGCACCACCTAAACAACCCTCAATAAAAGGTTGGATAGTAAATTTAATATAATTTCCATCTTTTTTGGTAAGTGTAACGAAGGTTCTTGTGGTTTCATCGCTACTATCTTTTAAAACCCAACTATCTGGATAAACTAGCTTGAAGTTAGGGAAATACTGGTTGCTGTAGGTTTGGAGGTTGTTGTTTGAGGCTGTTATAAATTGTAAGGTTAAAGATTCCTCTACTGTATTTTTGTAATTACCTTTTTCAATTAAATAAGTTTTGTTGTTGTAATTCATAAAATAAAACAATCCAGCACCTTCCGGTCTTTCTACTTCTGTTTTATAAAGGTTTGTAATGTCTTTTTCGCACGAAAGGCTTGTTAAAACTAACTCTGTACAAAAATCTTTCTTGGATAAGCTTTGCTTTTTTACGGCAAAGCCTTCGTTTATTTCAAAAAATGTATTTTTATTACCTATTTTTGCTGAAAAGCTTTTATCAAAATCCTCTAAAGAATAACCTTTGTCGAAACAAGAAATGTAAAATCCGGCACCTGGACCACTTCCTTCATTGCCGTAATATCCAATATTTTGTAAGGGAGTAATGAACTTAGAAAAACCTTCTGAATAATTTACAATATTTTTTTGCAATTCAAATTTAGATTGTCTTTGAACTGTTTTTTTGAATCTTGCGGACAGCCCACAATTGTTCAAGTTTTCCACAGAATAGCCATTATCAGCTACTAGAGGAGGTTCAGATTGAACAGCTGTTTCAGTGCTTGATGAGCTAACCGCTTTCTCACTCGAAGAAACAGAACTCTCCGCACTGCTTGAATTAGAGCTTGAAGACGAACTGCTTGAACTAGAAGATTTATTATTTCCAGTTAAAATACTACTAGGTTTAAACTCTTTAGGAGCTAATCCTTCGGCAGCAAATACTCCTACAGTAGAAGTTAAGATTAAAAATATAGAAGTTGCTAGAATTGCGTGTTTGCCGATCCAGGCTGTGAGTTGTGTGTAAGACATATTGAGTTGTTGTAATATTGAAATATTTTGAGGTTTATTAAGATGAATATAATTTTTAAAAGAGCTTTTTTTAGCTAAAATATAGCTTGGGTTTAGCTCAAACCAAAATTGCAAGTTTTCTTCTGTTTCAAAAGGATTTTGGGAAGTCATAAAAGTTTAGTTATGGTGTTTTTGCCAAAGATCAATGCAAACTTTACGAAGTTTTTTGAGACTACGAGACAATTTTTGGCGTACATTTTCAGGTTTTAAATTAAAAACTTGAGCAATTTCAACAGCTTTTTGGTCGTACATCACGCAAAGTTCGACAATTTTATACTCATTTTCTTTCAGGTTTTGTTGCACACATTCCATCAAATCTTGAGTTTTTTTGCTTGAAATGATCAGAGCGATATTTATCCAAATCCTCAGTAATTGTGTCCAAATTATCGTCCAAAGAAAGTGTTGTTGGCTGTTTGACTTTGTGATTAATGAAATCAGCTAAAGAGCTACGAGCAATTTTCCAAAGATAGCCGTGTGGATTTTCGAGCGTCGTGTTTTGATTGCTTATTTTGTTGATAAATTTAGTTAAAACCAAACTCGTTAGCTCCTCTACATCTGCTTGATTGTTTAGCCTTCTGAAAAAATAGCCAAAAACTTTTGGATAATATTCTTCCCAGCTGTTTTGAATTTGTTTTTGAGTCATGGGATTTGCAAATACCGAACAGATAGACCGTCTTTTTGTAAAAACGTGACAGTTTTAAAAGATAACCCATTTTAATCACAAAATTTAGTTTGAGCAAGCACATTGACGATTTACCTAAAAGAATAGTTTTGTTGATTTGTTTAAAGAATTTTATGACTAAATTAAATTATAAAACCTCGTTAGCAATTGTACTAATTTTACTAACCTCAACTGGTGGTATATTTGCTTTTGCAAGCTCAAAAATCCCCACTGCAAGCACTAAAAAAGTTAGTCAAAATCAATCTTTAGAAAGTTCTAGTTTGGCTCAAAAAGATACCGTGCAAGCTAAAAATAGCTCGTCTTCTGAAGCTAATTCTCAAACTTCGTTAAGTTTAAGCAGTTCAAACTCTTCTAGTTCACAAAACACTCAAAAAATTGTTCAAGCTGTCGAAACTACAACTCAAACTTTTACTGGAATTTTCGGATATATGGAGGTTTCCCACAAAAATCCGTACTTTTATTTATCATCATTAAATTCAGGAAATGTTGAAATTGATACCACAAGTTTTAACAATTCAGTTGATTTAAAAAACCTAATCGGAAAAGAGGTTTCAGTTTTAGGAAAATATTTTACAGGCGATTCTCAAAAAATCTCTTTAGAAAAAATTGAAGCTAAAGCAGGACAAAACGATTCCAAGATTGAATCAGCGACTGATATTCAAATTAAGCCTATCGCAGCAAGTCGAAGAATTGTTACCGTAATGTGTAAATTTGCTGATGTAAGCGCCGAATCCAAAAACCAAGCTTGGTTTGCAAATAGATTAAATGGTACAGACTTAGCCAGTTCAAACACCTTCTGGAAACAAATTTCAGATAACCAATTTAATGTAACAGGTGATGCTTTAGGTTGGTACACTTTACCTCAACCAAGATCATATTATGTTGTAAATGGAAATGGTGACATCAACAAACTCTTAAGTGATTGTAGTAAAGTTGCTGATCCAAATATTTATTATCCAAACTACGATGCCATAAACATGGTTTTTAATTCAACTATAGACAATTTCGCTGCTGGTTGGGGGACGCTCGGATCTTACACTCAAGGCTTTGATGGGGTTTACAAAGGTTATGGTATAACTTGGATTGGAAGTAACGGCTGGATACACTCGAATGTTATTCAGCACGAAATTGGTCACACATTAGGATTGGATCACTCTACAGCTAATGGAGATGAGTATGGCTCTGATTGGGACGTTATGAGCTATGGTTATGGCTACGAATCTGGAATTGAAGGGGCTTTACCAACGGGATTGATTGGTTTTTATGGCTATAGATTAGGATTTATTCCTAGTAGCCAAGTAAGTACACCTTATAGTTTTAACACTCCTCAAAATTTTAAATTGGAAAAACTGAATCAATTTGTTTCTAGTGGTGATAACACTAGGTTGATAATTTTTCAATCACCAACTTCTGGATCGATTTACACTTTAGAAACTCGTAAAAAAGTTGGATTTGATAAATATATTCCTTACGAAGGTGTTCTTGTTCACACAGTTAGCGGTTATTACGGTAAACCAAATGTAGTGGATATTCAAAACGATGAAAATGTAAACAATGTGGGTTCTGTACTAGGTGTCGGTAGCGTATACAAACTACCTACAGACGATATTGTAATTAGGGTAACAGGTAGCTATAGTACCGGTTACAACGTGACAATTGGTAAAGCTTTGTCGGTTGAAATAACTTCACCTAGTACTACAGCGAGGTTACTACCAAATTCTAACTATCAAGTCACAGCCAATGCCTCTGAGTTTGGCGGTAGTGTTTCAAAAGTTGAATTTTATTCAAATGGTAATTTGATTGGAACAGATCTTACAGCTCCCTACACATACGATCTAACTAATCTTGCCAAGGGTGATTATCAAATAACAGCTAAAGCTTACAACCTTTCGCAAACTATAGTAACCTCTAATTCAAAAAATATTGTAGTAGCTGATGACCTTAATTATCAAACAATCATCAAGGGTGTTGATCTTTCCTACAATCATCTTACTGGAATTTTAAACTATAAAGAAAACTATCAATCAGCAAATTCATGTGATAAGATAGTGAGTATATCCTGGTACAAAGACTCAAACAATAAAATAACTTTTTATCACAGTCCTAACTATACCACATCTAAAGAAAGTATGTGCAGTCAGAACTTTTCAGTCATAGCCTATCAAACAACCCTTAATTTGTTTCTAACTTCTAATGAATTAACTAATTTCACATCAAATTTTGATATATCTAATACAACCTTCTACCCTTAACCTTTAAAAGACCTAAAGTTTTTTCTAATAGTTTTACAACAACTCAAAAATATTTATATAATCTACCCTTACTAAAAATATTACTATGATTGAAAATATAATTTTAGGTGGAGGCTGTTTTTGGTGTTTAGAAGCTGTATTTCAGCGAGTTAAAGGTGTAACTGAAGTTATTTCTGGTTATGCTGGAGGTCAAACTGAAAACCCTGATTATGAAGAAGTTTGTGGTGGTCAAACCGGTCACGCCGAAGTCATTAAAGTTAGCTTTGATTCTAGCAAAATAAAATTATCAGAAATTTTAGACATATTTTTTCACCTTCACGATCCAACCACTCTAAACAGACAAGGAAGCGATACTGGAACTCAATACAGATCGGTGATTTTTTATAATCAAAAAGACCAAAAAGAAGTTATTCAAAATGCTTTAGAGAATGCTCAAAAAGATTGGCAAGATCCAATCGTTACTGAAATTTTAGCAGACCAAACATTCTATCTAGCTGAAAAATATCACCAAAACTACTTTAACAACAACCCAACTCAAGGTTATTGCCGAGTCATTATTAGTCCGAAAGTCACCAAACTAAAAGAAAAATACTTTGAAAAAGCTGTTGATTGACTTTAACTTACTTGCCCTTTTGCTACCTTTAGTTTAGACTAAAACAATGTTGTCTTATCTCAAAACAGTTCAAAAGTTGGTGCATCCATCCATTTACCAGCGGGGGATAAAGCTTTATTTAGATGGATCTCTTGTAGGTTTTGAAGAAATGCTTTTGGACTATTGGCGTGAATATAAGGTTGTTGGAACCGACGAATACATAGTTAAAATCCCCTTATTACATTTAGCCCTAAGCAGGGAAAAATTTGACCAAGCAGATCAAGCTCTGGAGGAAAGTGTGACTTGCACTTGTCCTTACTTTTTGGAGCATGGAGTTTGCAAGCATATCGCAGGTGTTTGTGCATCTTTAGATAAGGAATTTGACATTGGGTTGCAGCAAACTAAAACTAAAATTGCCCGTCAACAAACAGACCAGATTTTGGATCAAATTTTTGAAGCTGAAAAAACTCGCAACCTTAGAGAATTTCAAGAATTTCTGGATTTTTACCTACAATCTTCACGTGCCACAGATTATCGTTGGTTTGAAGAATTTGTGGTTGCAGTAAATGAAAATCCAAAAGATTATGAACCATTTTTAGTGAATTTGCACAGTATAATTTCTCGTAATTTAGCTGATTATGATCAAGAAAAAAAAGTAATTCCGCTAATTCAAAAATCTCTACTTTTTGGAAACATCTTGTGGTGGAATTTTTGGCAAAAACACTTTTTGGAAATTCACCAGAGTCGCCAAGTTGAAATTTGGGTAGAAATTTGGGAGATGAGATTTGTAGGGCTTTTAAAAGATTTTCAGTCAACTGTAGATGATTTTATGAAGAATTTATCTACAAAAGAAAAACAAGAAGCTTTAGCAATTTTACAAAAGAATTTTGAACACAAAAAAGAGGTTTGGCTCGAGTTTGCTTTTGCTTCTAAATTTTGGAATTGGTTTGAACAAAATTTATTAAATCTAGACCCAGAAATTTTAATTTTGGTAGCTCAAAATTGGCCAGAAAAACAAGAAGAAATAGAAAACTTAATCGCTCAAAAAATGCGAGTTTGGATTGATTTTTTACAACCTCAAAATAACGACGAGTTGGCTGAAGTTTTTAAAAAATGGTTAGAAAAATTAGGTGGTGGTGAAGAGTATCAATTAACAGTCGGTTATCTAAAGCAAGTTCATAAAAAAAAGTTTGGATTAATCAAAAAAATAGTTGGTAAAAAGCTATAAAAAATACTTTTGATTGAACTTAATTATATGGTTTTCTTTTTGGGCTTGTTTAAACTAAAAAAGTGAGAAATAATAGTTATAGACTCAAATTAAGTCACATTTTAAACAAAAATATTTATATTTATGCTCCCAAACGTCGGTCTCCCCGAATTATGCCTAATCGCCTTTTTAGCAATGTTATTTTTTGGTAAAGACAAACTACCAGATCTAGCCAAAGGTCTAGGAGGTTCTATCAAAGAATTTCGCAATGCCATTAACATGGGTGAAAACAAAGCAGAAGCTAAAGTTCAACCTAAAGCAGAAACTTTGGAAGTTGCCGAAACTAGTAAGTAAACTATGGAGGAGAAAACTTTGGGCAAAAACTTTTGGGACCACTTTAACGATCTTAAAATGGTTTTGATTCGTTTAACTTTAACTTGGTCTGTTTTTACTGCAGGAAGTTTTTTTTTCAGTGAGCAGCTTTTTGATTTAGTTACAAGACCTTTAAATGGTCAGACGCTCAAAGCCCTCTCCCCCACCGAGCCATTTATGTTGATTATCAAAATTCATGCAGTGGCTGGGTTAATCATAAGCTTTCCAATACTTTTAATTTTTATCTGGAATTACCTTTCAAAAGTTTTTCTAGAAAAAGAAAAAAAATTTATAATATTTTATACTCTATCTACTTTATTTTTAGCTATGGTGGGAGTAGTATATGCGTACTTTTCACTTATACCATCAAGCTTAAGAATATTATTAGATATAGCTCCAAAAGGAGTAGAGGTTGACCTGACAACCACTGAATATCTAAACTTTTTCCTTTCTTTATTATTCTCATTAATATTAGTTTTTCAAACGCCTATTGCAGTTTTTGGACTTATTAGATCCGGAATTATTACAGCTCAAAGTTTTTATAAAAAAAGAAGAGAGGTTTATTTAGCGATAATTATCGTAATGGCTATTCTAACTCCTACTCCTGATATTTTTAGCTTGGTCTTAATCATTTTGCCAGTAATATTTTTATTAGAAATATCTGTATTTTTTGCCAGTAAAAAAACCACATTAAAGGATTTGCCAAAGAATAAAAATAGCGATATAATTAAAAACAATAAAACAAAACAAACATAAAAATATGTCCAACAACAACTCTAAAACAATAGTTTCTAACCTAGAAACAAAATCTTTAACTAGAAGAGATTTCCTTAAAATGGTAGTAACCTTTTTAACATTCTTTAGTCTAGGAGGATTAACTAAATACTTCACCAATCAAAAAGACAATAATCAACTACAACAAAATCTACAAAACAAAGGTTTTGGAAATGGTGGTTATGGGATGTAAATAAAATAAATACAAAAAATAAAATATACAAAAA